>JBBDRM010000148.1:11765-18161 GCA_040905475.1 Actinomycetota bacterium | reverse complement strand
GCCGTCGGAGGCGTTCACGATGACCCGACACATGCCTCAGGTCACGTGTTCACGATCCGCTGCACCCAGACACAACCGGGCCCACGTATCGCTCGTCGAAACCACCCGGCGTGGCGTCTCCGCCGGGGCCCAAACCGGGAGGAACGGCGGTTCACGGTACGCCTCGCCACCCAAGAAGTTCAGCCCACGTGCCGGGCTTGCCCGGATCCTGAATTCGTTCCAAGGCGCCAACGTCGTCCGCGGCATCGCGACCTTCGATCGGGTTCCCACGCACGAGCAGGTGGTCGCGCTCCGGCGGCTCGGCCTGCGCGCCCAGCCGATGAAGCGCCTGCCGCTGGCGCTCGTCCTCGGGCCGGTCGCGGCGCTTGAGTCCGCAGTCACCTCCGGAGTCGCGAACGACGTGTACGCCGACGAGCAGAACGAGCTGCTCGACACCGTGTCGTCGGACTCGATCGGCGGAGCGGCGCTCCGCGCGAAGGGCCTCACCGGGAAGGGCATCACCGTCGGCATCGTGGACTCCGGCTGCGACGCGACCCAGCCCGACATCGCCGACCGCGTCGTCCACAACGTCAAGCTGGTCAGCGCGGAGTACCTGAATCTGCCGCCGGATTCGAGCAACACGCTCGTCGTCCCGGTCGACCAGCTCCCGTTCAACAACTCCGATCTGACGGCCGGTCACGGAACGCACGTGGCCGGGATCATCGCAGCAGACGGCACGACCGGTCCCGAGCACGTTGCGGTTGCTCCCGACGCAGAGCTCGTCTGCATGGCGATCGGCGAGGGGATCTTCACGACCGCCGTCGTCACGGCGTCTTCGAGTTCGAGGTGATCGGGATCCGCGCAGTGTCGGATCCCGACAGCATCGACAGTGAATCGCTGCTCGGGAGAGCGGTCGTCCTTCACGTCGCGCAGCTCACGCCGCTGCGATAGCGCTTGGCCGACGTCGCACGGGGGTTGTGCGGAGTGTCCCCGACGGAATAGCATCGGAACGACCTTCGGTCGAGCCGAGTAAAGGGGGCCGTATGGCCGAGGAAGAGGGCAAGAAGCGAGGCAAGAAGGGCCTATTCGCTGCGATGCTCGCGGCCGTGGCCGGACTGTTCTTCTTCATGAAGAAGAAGAAGCGCGGGGGCGAGGAATCCGGGTGGGAGGAAGCCCGCCCATCGGGTTAGCGGCCTCGAAGGATCACGTGGAACGCGCGGGCATCTCCCGCGCGTTCTGCAATTCCCCAGTCGATCCTGCGCGCTGCAGGGGTACCATGTCGCCGAAGGGGACGTAGCTCAGTTGGTAGAGCACCTGGTTTGCAACCAGGGGGTCGTCGGTTCGAATCCGATCGTCTCCACTTGACCTTCCGATATCCGAACCGACCGCGTTCTTGTCTCGATCTGGCGTCGCATGTTGCGCGCCCGAATTGATACAAGAAACGCACCGGTGGTCCCTGGAAGAAGAGCAACGGACGTTGTCCTCAAGGAGGGGCTCCTCACCCGGACCGGACCCGTCTGGAGCTCCCTCTGCTATCGTTTCGCGCGGTGCGCCGGGAAGTCTGGTCGGCAGACGGCGCACTTTGTCTTTTTGCGGGGACGGCATGCCGAAAGCTTCAGATGACGAGACCGCGCCATTCCGCGAGAGATTCGTCGTTCGCCCGCTGCAGCTCTTCCTTCGGACCGAAGCGGCCGGCGGGATCCTTCTCCTCGCCGCAGCTTCCGCGGCGCTGATCTGGGTCAACCTCGCTCCCGGCTCATACGAGAACCTGTGGGACACAGAGCTAACGGTGGGCGCAGGACGATGGACGATCACCGAGGACATCCGTCACTGGATCAACGATGCAGCGATGGCGCTGTTCTTCTTCGTGGTCGGGCTCGAGATCAAGCGCGAGCTGGTCGCGGGTGAGCTCCGCGACCGTCGCGCCGCGGTCCTGCCGGCCGCGGCCGCGCTCGGCGGCATGGTCGTGCCCGCGCTGATCTTCTTGGCCGTTACGGCCGGCGGCTCCGGCTCGCGCGGATGGGGGATCCCCATGGCGACGGATATCGCATTCGCCGTGGGCGTCCTGGCCGTGGTCGGCCGCGGCCTGCCGGTGGGCTTGAAGCTCTTCCTGCTGACCCTCGCCATCGTCGACGACATCGGCGCGATCTTGATGATCGCCTTCTTCTACACGGACTCGATCTCGATCGACGCGCTCGGTATCGCAGTGGGACTGCTCGCTGCCGTCGTCCTGCTGCGGCGGCTCGGGGTGGGCTGGGGACCCGTGCACCTGATTTTCGGCGTCGCCGTTTGGGTAGCGGTATTCGAGTCGGGTGTACACGCGACGATCGCGGGGGTGGCGCTCGCGTTGGTCACGCCGGCTCGCATCTCTCCCCAACTCGAGCAGATCATCCACCCGTGGACGAGCTTCCTCGTCGTGCCGATGTTCGCTCTCGCGAACGCCGGAGTCCGGCTTGCCGGGGCCGGCCTTGACGACGCGACCTCACGCGAGGTTGCTGCCGGCGTCATCGTCGGGCTCGTCGTTGGGAAGATCGTCGGGATCACATTCGGCGCCGCGGTGGCTACCCGGCTGGGCATCGCCCGGCTACCGGAGGGCGTGGGATGGACGCAGGTGATCGGCATCGCGGCCCTCGGCGGGATCGGCTTCACCGTCTCCCTTTTCATCGCCGGCCTCGCCTACTCCGATGGACCGCTCCTCAGCGCCTCCAAGGTGGGGATCCTCTCAGGGTCGCTCGTGTCGGGTGTGGTGGGCACGGTGCTCCTCGCGCGTGCTCGCCGAGTACGGGCGGACGAGGAGACCGGATAGGCGCGAAGGCGGGAGCGCGTGCGACGCGATGCGTCGCGTCAGGCGGTCACTCGGCGTCCTCGCCCCCGCGAGAGTCGGACGAGTCCGGCTCCTGAGACCAGCGTCCACACGACCTCAAGAAGCACGAAGCCCCAGTCGCGGTCGATCAGCGCGACGACGCTCAGCAGCCCCGCTCCGACGAAGTTGAGCAGCAGGTAGACGGCCGACTCGGGCCGGAGTCGGTTCATCTGCGCGAGGATGAACGCGGAAAGGATGAACAGCGCGCCGGCCAGCTGGACGATCTGATCCATGTCGTAACGCGCACGAGGAAAGCGCGCCTCCCGCCTCAGACTAGCGCGCGTATCATTCCGGCTCATGGCGCGCTGGCTGATGAAGACCGAACCCGAGGCGTTCTCGATCGACGACCTCGAGCGCCTCGGGGTTTCACACTGGGACGGCGTGCGGAGCTACATGGCGCGGAACAACCTCCTCGCGATGAAGGTCGGCGAGCAAGCGTTCTTCTATCACTCGAGCGCCGACCCGCCCGGCGTCGTCGGCATCTGCGAGGTCGTGAGGGAGGCGTATCCCGATCACACTGCGTGGGACCCGGAGAGCAAGTACTTCGACTCGCGCTCGACGCCCGAGAAGCCGCAGTGGTTCATGCCCGACGTGCGGTTCGTCGAGAGGTTCCCGCGGATGATCTCGCTACCGGAGCTGCGAACAACCCCGGGACTCGAAGCGATGGTGCTCCTGCAGCGCGGCTCTCGGCTGTCGGTTCAGCCGGTGCGAGACCAAGAGTGGGAGATCATCATGTCGATCGCCCTCGATGCTACTCGCGATCAGGTGACCTGAACCGTCCCGCGCATCCCGTACGTGTAGTGGCCGGGCACGTGGCACGCGTACAGCATGGTGCCGGCGCGAGCGAAGGTGTAGGAGAGGTGGACGGTCTCGTTGGCAGGGATCGAAGCCTCGCCCGGGCCGGTGTGCGGATCGCCGGGCTTACCCTTCTCGTGCGCCTTCTGGTCGGCCTCGGTGCCGATGATGAACTCGTGTGCGATCGGGTCGTCATTGACGACGACGAAGTCGATCGTCGTCCCCGCCTTGACGGCGATCGTTCCCGGAAGGTACTTCGAGTAGCGCATCTTGACTTCGATCGTCTTGCGCGCCGGCTCTGAGGAGCATGCAGCGAACGCGGACGCGCACGCGAGCAGGATCGCCGCCCGACGCAGCGCTCTGCTCGCGTTCGCCACACGCACGTCCGGATCCTTAGACGCTCGCGGTCAAGCGGTGCCGGACCAGGAAGCCCGCGACCGCACCGACGACCGAGCCGAGCGCGAGCATCGCGACCCACGACACGGCGTCTCCGGTGACGATCTCGCGGACCCGCTCGAGCGCGTCGGTGAGCCCCGCCGCGACATACGAGGGCTGCGCCGCGCCGCTCGCGTCGATCGCGAGGTCGTACTTCAGCAGCCCGGCCGGCGTGTCGATCTCGAGGAACGTCAGCCACATGTTCTTCGCCGGCAGCCACTCCATCCCACGGTCGGAACGGAGATCCGCGAGGAGCTGCTTGCTCGCCCACTCTGAGCGCCCGAGGCGCATCCCGCTTGTGCGCGGGATGAGCTCGCCGGCCTTCACTCCGACCGCCGCGGGAAGCATCGCCGGCGCGCGGTCGGTGAGGAGGAACACGTCTGCCGTGATCAGCTCGCCGGGCTGCTTGCCGAGACCGAGGATCCGCAGCGGGACCCACGGGTTCGGGGTCGGCATGATGACGTGGATCGGGGTCCCGTCGCCCTCGGCGAGGCCTTGGTTGGCTGCGCGCTTCGAATCGAATCGCGCAGCCAGGAAGATCGGCGAGCGCTTGGCGTAGAAGTCGAGGACCTCGGGCGAGTCGGGCGAGAGAACGAAGCCGTTGTCGGTCGCCCACTTCGCGACCTGGGAGCCGCCGCCTTCGAGCACGGTGATGTCGAGCGCGTCGATCGCGACTTCAAGGAGAACCTTGGCATCGCGCGCGGTGGAGCCTGCGCTCAGCGCGAACGCTGCTTCAGGAGCCGGCGGCCGCACCTCACGGAGCAGCCGCTGCAGCGTCCAATCGCCGCCCTTGACGACGTCGGTGGGGACGCCCGGCAGCGGGATGATCGAGCCGAACTTCGCGCCGCCGCCTCCGACGAAGCGGAACGACGTGATGTAGTGCTCGACGCCTTCGTGATAGGCGGCCAGCGTGGTCGTACGGAGCAGATTGACCGAGCCGTTCGGGCTCAAGAGGCCCCCGCACGCGAGCGCCGGGCCGGCGACGGTGAGGAATGCAAGGGTAAGGCCGAAAAGGACCACGAGCCGTCGCCGCATGGGGCACCTCCAGGTCGAGCGCCCCAAGGGGTACCTGGGGCGCTTCGGACATGTGGTTTGACGGCCCGGAGGGCCTGAGGGTTCCCTTTCGGCCATGCGGATCCTCTGCGCCACGCTTCCCGGCCCCGGTCACGGTCATCCGATGCTCGCCGTGGGCAGGGCGTTGGCGACCCGCGGTCACGACGTGACGTTCGCCTCCGGCGACGCACACGCGAGCGAGGCCGAGGAGGCCGGGCTCGGGTTCACGCTCCTGCCGCGAGTGCAGGGAAGCCCGCTGCACGATCTGCGGCCGTACGACGACGCCGCCGCACAAGCGGAAGCGATGCGTCCACTTCTCGAAGCGTTGCAGCCCGACGCTGCAGTCGTCGATGTCATCACGCTCGGCGCGGCGCTCGGCGCCGACATGATGGGGATCCCGTACGCGACGCTCGTCGTACATCCGTTGCACGTCCCGTCGCGCGTGCTCCCGCCGTTCGGATACGGACGGCCACCGGGCCGCATGCCGCCGCTGCGATTCCGGGACGCGTGGATGCGCGCGAACAACCGCAAGGATCTCGAACGTGCGCGAACCAATCTCAACATCGGACGAGCGCGGCTCGGCCTTCCACCGGTAAGCGGTCTGGACGTCGGCTTGAGCGAACGGCTCGTGCTCGTGGCGACACTCCCGTCGCTCGAGATCGCACGCCCCGACTGGCCATCCAACGCGCACATCGTGGGGCCGTGCCTGTGGGAGTACCCGGGCGGTGACTTCGAGCCACCGGGCGGAGACGGTCCGCTCGTGCTCGTCGCTCCGAGCACCGCGTACGACGGCGACCGGATGCTCGGGCCGGCGCTCGACGCCGTCCGTCGCCTCGGCGTTCGGGCCGTCGTCACGCCCGGCGCGGCGAAGCTCCCGTCGCCGCTGCCTCCGGGCGTCGTGGTCGTGCGAGGGGTTCCGCACCGCGCGATCCATCCGCACGTCGCCGCCGAGATCTGCAACGGCGGCCACGGAACGGTCGTGCGCGCGCTTTCTGCGGGAGTGCCGCTCGTCGTCGTGCCGGGCCACGGCGACCAACAAGAGAACGCCTACCGCGTGGAGCGCGCCGGCGCCGGGGTGCAGGTCCGCTTCCCGTCGCCCCGGTCGATCCGCGCGGCGCTGAGCCGCGTGCTGAGCCGGCAGAGCTACGCAGCCGGCGCGCAGCGTTTGGCGAAGGAAGCGGCGGAGATAGACGGTCCTTCACGGGCGGCGGAGCTCATCGAGGAAGTGCTCGGGGCCGGAGAAAGACTGAGGGGGGGGGGGCCGCCCCCCC
>JBBDRM010000148.1:10839-11755 GCA_040905475.1 Actinomycetota bacterium | reverse complement strand
CCGCACGCCGACCTCCGACCCGATCGCACGGGCATTGCGTCGGGTCCTGAACGAGCCGGGTTTCACGCGAGGAGCGAAGCGGCTGGCGAACGAGGCGGCCGGGCTCGACGGTCCGGAACGGGCAGCGGATCTCTTCGAAGAGACATTCGGTGCCGGAGAAACGCGGAGGGCGGGCTGACGCCCGCCCTCCTCCCGAACGGAGCTTCTTAGTACTCGACCTCGAGGTCCCCGACGGCCGTCGGCATCGCGCCGAACACACCTTGGAGTTGCATCATCTTCATGAGGTTCCCCGTGATCTTAACTTTTCCCTGCATGAACGCCTGCTGGCCGGTCATCTCCTGCTTGGACATCGACACGGCCGTCTCGTAGTTCTGCGAAAGCGTGGCCTCGGCGTTCTCGATATCGCCCTGGACGAGCTGGACCTTCCCGCCGTCCAGAACGAATCCGTACTTGACATCGCCGCCGGGCCCGCCGCTGACCTCGTTCAGGAGCCGCGCGCTCTGGCCCTTGGCCGCCGACTGGAACGCGTCGTTCGCATTCAGGCGGCTTTCGACCTCGCTGAGCCATTCGTCGGAGAGGAACTTGACTGCCATGGAGGCCCCCTTCGGAGTGCCGATCGGATTGGCGCCAAGGCTATCCAGGCGCCGGAAGCCTTTGCAAGCGGGGGCTAAAGCCCCAACTCGAACCTGCCGAGTAAAGGTTTTTTCGCTCTCGCCGATGTAAAGAGCTCAGGGAATTCCGCCTTGGTGGAGGGAGGAAACCCGGTGGAGCGGCTCCTAGAGATCGTCCGTGCCAACCCGGTCCAGTTCTTGGCCGTCGGCGCGTTCGTCGCTGTGGTCATCATCGCTTGGGCAATCGAAAGCTCGGCCTGGCGCACCCGGCATCACTAGCGGGATCACGAGCCGGGGGGGGGGGG
>JBBDRM010000148.1:0-10829 GCA_040905475.1 Actinomycetota bacterium | reverse complement strand
CCCCCCCGCTTTTCCCTCCGATTGACCCCGTCTTCTCTCGATGGCACGATGATGATTACCCGCGGGTAGTCGGCCGTTTGGCGGCACTCGACGGAAGGGCGACAGCGGCGCGACCAGCGCCGATGGCCCTCGGACAGGAGGTCTGTCATGCGCGAAGCCGTCATCGTCGAGGCCGTCCGCACGCCGCTGGGGAAGCGCAACGGCAAGTTGAAAGATCACCATCCGGTCGACCTGCTGGGCGACACGCTGAGCGAGCTGTTCGCCCGCTCCGGCGTCGACCCGTCACTCGTGGACGACAACATCACCGGTTGCGTCATGCAGGTCGGCGAGCAGGCGATCAACATCGGCCGCAACGCATGGCTCTCGGCCGGCTTGCCCGATCAAGTGCCGGCGACCACGGTCGACCGCCAGTGCGGCTCCTCGCAACAAGCCGCGCACTTCGCCGCGCAGGGTGTCATGTCGGGCGCGTACGATCTCGTCGTCGCGTCCGGCATCGAGCACATGACGCGCGTGCCGATGGGCTCGTCGCTGAGCGGCCCCGGGTTCCCGTTCACGCAGCGGATGTTCGAACGCTACGAGGGCAACCTCGTTCCGCAGGGGATCTCCGCGGAGCTGATCGCCGGGCGTTGGGGCTTCACCCGCGAGCAGGCCGATGCGCTCGGCTACCGCTCGCAGGTCCTCGC
This sequence comes from Actinomycetota bacterium, assembly GCA_040905475.1. NCBI lineage: Bacteria > Bacillati > Actinomycetota > Actinomycetota bacterium. The sequence goes on along the minus strand of JBBDRM010000148.1, from coordinate 10,146 downwards.
TCGGAAGGCGACCGACGAAGGGCGTTTCCAGCGTGAGATCTTCCCGATCAAGGTCGCCGGGGAGAACGGCGCCGCGGAGGTGTTCGACACCGACGAAGGACTGCGCGAAACCTCGCTCGAGAAGCTGGCTTCGCTGAAGCCGGCCTTCTACGACGAGAACATCGGGAAGAAGTTCCCCGAGATCAACTGGGTCGTCACCGCGGCCAACTCCTCGCAGATCACCGACGGTGCGTCGGCGCTGCTGATCACGACTCCGGAGAAGGCGAAGGAGCTGGGCCTCACTCCACGCGCGCGGTTCCACACGTTCTCCGTCGCCGCGGCAGACCCGGTGCTCATGCTGACCGGCGTCATCCCCTCGACGCAGAAGGCCCTTGCTCGTAGCGGGCTCAAGATCGAAGACATCGACCGCTTCGAGGTCAACGAGGCATTCGCCACCGTGTTGCTCGTCTGGAAGAAGGAGCTCGGCGTCTCCGACGAGCTCTTCGAGGAGCGGGTCAACGTCAACGGCGGCGCGATCGCCCTCGGGCACCCGCTCGGGGCTTCCGGCGCGCGGCTGATGACCACCTTGCTGCACGAGCTCGAGCGCAGCGGCGGGCGGTATGGGCTCCAGACGATGTGCGAGGGCGGCGGCATGTCCAACGCTACGATCATCGAAAGGCTCGGCTGACGCGTAGCACCGGGGACCGCACCGGCTGAAGCATGCGCACGGCTCTTGCGATCGTCTTCGGCTTCGTCATCTTCGGCGTTCTCGTGGGGACGTTGCGGGGGTTCGTCGGACCGCGGGGTGGCGGGGCGAAACCCTCGCTCGAGGCGGTCGAGCCGATGCCCGAGGGGCTGAGGATCCTCTATTGGTGCGAGACGTGCGGGCTCGAGGTTCTCGTCATCCGTCGTGGGAGCGAAGCGGGGCCGCGCCACTGTGGCGAATCGATGACGCGTCGCGAAGAGCTCTTGCGGGAGCCGTAAAGCGCTCAGCGCATGTAGGCGATCAGTTCGCCGGGCTGGCAGCACGTGATGCCTACTCGTCGGAGATGCGCTCCGCGCGTTCCTTGAGTTGCTTGAAGTCGCGGCGGGGGCGGTTGTCCGGCAGGTAGGAGTCGGTCTTCGAGAAGCCCCAGCCCTGCAACGAGATGTGAACGCGCCCGCCCCAGGTGCGCTTCAGGGGGCCACCGCAAGCCTTGCAGGCGGTGGGCGCCTCCTCGCCGGGCAGCACGATCGCGTCCTCGCGCTCGCCGCACGCGGTGCACTTGTAGCCGAAGACCGGCATATCCCCAGGCTCCTCCACAGGATGGGGAAAAACTACAGGGCTGTAATTACGCCTTGAGGAATCGCTCTACGACGCCTACCAGCTCGTTCACCGACTGCTCGCCGTCGCCGGTGGACACGGCGTCGGTGACGCAGCCACGGATGTGGTCCGCGAGCAACACAAGCCCGACTTTCTCGAGGGCAGAGATGGCCGCGGAGATCTGTGTGAGCACGTCGACGCAGTAGGTGTCCTCCTCGACCATCCGGGCGATGCCGCGCACCTGGCCTTCGACCCGCTTGAGCCGGTTTAGGATGAGCTCCTTTTCCGCCGCGTACTTGTATGCCACGGTGCCATGATATACCCCGGAGGGGTATCGCGACGGTCCCTATTCGGCTAGCGCCACTGCGTCGCGAGCCCGAACCCCGCGGCGATGAAGCTGAAGCCGGCGATGAGCGGCCAGATCGTGTACCGGTTGAGGAAACCGAACAACCCGGTCGTAGAGGTGCCGGATAGGTAGTAAAGGATGAGGTCGATCACTCCGAGCGAAAGAAGGACGAGTACCGTGACGGGGATCCATCGCGGCGACGGCTTCGGCTTCGCTTTCGGTGGAGCCTGGTAGCGGCTTCGCTTGGACTTAGAGACCGGCATCGTTCTCTCCATCTCGATGGTCGGAGGTACCTCTGCTTGGCAACGAGCGCGGCGCCCGGAACGTCACGGACGGGCCGACCGCCGATGATACACTACGCCTTCTCCGAGGCTATTCGTGAGGCAGTGGCCGCTACTTCCCCCATGTGCTGATCATCCGTGAAAGCCCTTCGCGCGACCGGCTCGACATTCATCTTCCTGGGTCTGTCGATCCTTTTCTTCGTCCTTTACGAGCTGGTCGGCACGAGCGCCATCACCAAGGCGCGACAGAACGACCTCCAGGCCGACTTCAGCCTGGCGCTCGAGGGCGGCCTGCTCCCCGACCCCTTCACCGGCGAGCTGCCCCTTCCGCAGGCCTCGAAGGCGCGGAGCGCCATCAAGGGTATCGCCCGGATGCGCATCCCGAAGATCGGGGTGAACGTCATCGTCGTCGAAGGGGTCACACTCGAGCGGCTCGCCTACGGGCCGGGCCACTATCCTTCGACGCCTCTCTTCGGCGAGAAGGGGGCGGTAGGCGTCGCCGGGCATCGAACCGGGTGGGGCGCCCCGTTCTTCAACGTCGACCGCCTGCGTCTGGGGGATCAGGTCATCGTCGAAACCGGCAAGGCGACGTACACCTACCGCATGACGACGAGCCGCGTTGTGAGTCCCGGACAATCCGAGGTCCTGGACGGCAACCCCACCTCCAATGCGGAGATGCAACTGGTACTGACGACGTGCACACCGAAGTTCACTGCGCGCGATCGTCTTATCCTATTCTTCGATCTGATATCGGAGGTGCCCCGAGCATGAGGATCTTCCCCAAGAACCGCGGACAGCGCATCGCGATGAAGCTCGCGATCGTGCTCGGTTACGCGGCGATCCTGTGGTTCTGGGTCTTCCCCTGGCTCGACCGCACCTACATCAACCGGCCGGCTCTGTAGCGTTCACAGGCCGGGCGCCAGCACCAACATCCCTTCGGACGCTGCCTCGACCGCAGCGCGGGTGAACGGCATCGGGTGGTATTCGCCGGTCGCCCACATCGGCGCCTGATCGGCGAAGTGAGGGCTCGCCGGGTTCCCAGAGTTGCCGGTGGTGATGATCGACAGCGACCGGTCGAAGTCTGCGAGATCGATGATCTGCCGGTACGAGGCGATCGCGCCGTCGGCGAAACCCTCCGAGGGATGCAACACGCCGCGGTTCACGGTGTCGTCCCCGCCTCCCACCTCGAACGGCCCGGCCGAGAACAGCTCGTTCAAGGGCGGGATCGCGTTCGCGAGGATGTGCCGGAAGTGCACCTGGTGGAGCCGCCCCCACCGCCAATCGTTCATGTCGGCCCCGAGCCGCGCTTCGAGATCGTCGAGCGCCTTGGTCAGCGCCTCACCGAGCAGGCGATCGCGTTGCCCGCCGTTGTCCGTCCCGTCGCCGCCGACCCAGAACGCCTGGGGGTTGACGAGGATCTCGCGGGTCGCGTCGTACGCGTGGTTCGTCGTCCAGGCTTTGCGCGGGTAGTACTCCTCGAACAGCTGCGGCCCGAGCTTCTCGGCGAACAACGCCTCCGCCACCCGCGCGAACCACGCATTGAAGATCGAGCCGCCGATCGCATCCGTGTCGAGCCGGAGATCCCAGGTCTCGACGTGCTTGATCGCTTCGGTCTCGCGCTCGCCGGCGATATCGGCCTGGAGGAGCAGCGGAACGAGGTCGGCCGCGATCCCCGAGAACGTGTCCATGTGCATCGCCCTGAAATCGTCGTGGTCCAGTCGCTCCTTGGCCGTCAGCATCGCGACTATGCGACGGATCCGGTGGGGCATCTCCCAATCGTGGGTGAGCAGGTAGGGATAGTCGGCGTCGACCATCCGATGGTTCGCCGTCGCGATGAAGCCTTGCTCCGGATTGAACACGCGCGGGAGGTCGTCGAAGGGGACCGTTCCCTTCCACTCGTATCCGCCCGTCCAGCCGGGCACCGGCACGACGCCGGTTCCCTTCGCGCGGATCGGGACCGAGCCGGTGAACTGGTAGCCGATGTTTCCGTCGACGTCGGCGTAGATCATGTTCTGTCCGGCGATCGGCCAGGCGCGGGCGGCCTCGCGGAACTCTTCCCAGTTGGAGACGTGGTTCAGCATGGAGGTGGCCTTGGCGGAAAGCGGAAGCTCGCGCTGGATCCAGCGGAACGCGACGGCTTCAGAGATGCGGTTCTCCACTACCTCCGGCGACGTCCCGCCGGCGATCGTCGAGGAGATCAGTGGCCCGTGCCGCGTCTCGAGCACCTCGTGCAGGATGGGCTTGGGCTCGCCGAGGACGGTGATCTTCTCGCGGATGCGCTTCAGGGGGAGCCACTTGCCCTTGTATTCGTATCTCTTGCGATCCTCCGAAAGCCGTTCGACGTAGAGATCGGTGACGTCGGCCTGGGTGTTGGTGAATCCCCACGCCACCCGGTCGTTGTGGCCGATCGCGATCCCGGCGAGCCCGGGCAGCGACACGCCGGCGACGTCGAGATCGGGCGCGACCAGGTGCATCTCCATCCAGATCGCCGGCATCTGCACCATCAGATGCGGGTCGTTGGCGAGCAGGGGCTTCCCGGTGGTGGTCTTGGCGCCCGATGCCACCCAGTTGTTGCTTCCGACCCCGGGCCGCACGCCGGCTGCGTAGGCGGTGTCGCGGAACTGCTGCGCGACCGTGGGGAACTCGGCCGAAGTCATCGCGACGATGGGGCCCTCAGCGTTGATGAACGGGGTCAGCTCGCGAGCCCGCTCGACACCGAGGTGCGCGGCCAGCTCCGCACGCAACAGCTCGAACGGCCAGTTCGCCGACAGCTGGAACGACATCATCAACGCGATCGACGCGACGTCGACCAGCGAGTCTTCCAAGACGTCGGGGAACGCGGGCTCGGCGTTGAGGAGCTGATACTCGGCCGGTCTGGGCATCGTGCGCAACGCCGCGATGAACCCCGCGTGGTACGGGACCGCGAGCGCTCGCGATTCGTCGTCGTAGTCCTTCGCGAGCTTCTTGGCGAGCCGCCAGAAGCCGAGCGTGCGGAAGAAGCGGTCGAGCGGCAGGCCGGCTGCACCGACGACCTCCGCGAGCCGGCCCTGCGCCGCGCGGCGCGTGAAGTCCATCTGCCAGAGCCGCTCTGCTGCGTGCAGATATCCCTGGGCGAAGTACACGTCGTCGGTCGTCTTCGCGTAGATGTGGGGAACGCCCCAGCGATCGGTGAAGACTTCGACTTCCTCGTTGAGACCCTCGAGCCGGACACGGCCTTCGGTCGGGCGGAGCGCGGAACCCGCGTACTCCTTGATGGCGGCGACCCAATCTTCCATGGCGACCTCCGCTCGAGTGGAGCGCGTTCGATGGGGAGGCCAGGCTACTTCCCGGGCTCGAAACAGGGCAACCGGCAGGCGTTTTGAGGCGTTGACGCCGCTCGGCAACAATGACCGCCTGATGTTCGCCGATCTCCACGCCCACGCCCGTCCCGGGTCCGGTGATGCCCGGATGGAGATGAGTGAGCTCGCCCGCGAGGCGCAGACGCTCGGGCTCGAGGCGATCGCCCTGACCGATCACGGCGTTGCCGATCTGGCCGGCGCACGGGAGGAGCTTGCGGCGTGCGGCGTGACGTTGATCCCCGGCCGCGAGGTTTCGTGTGACCTCGGCCATGTGCTGGTGTTCGCGACCGACCTGGATTGGCTTGCGGGGCTTCCGCCGCGATGCCCGCTGCCGCTGCCCGACTCGCGGGTCGGTCCCTGCGCGCTCGTGTGGGCGCACCCCGCTGGATGGCGGCTGGGCGGCGCCTTGATCCCGCCCGATCCCTCGCGCGGCGCCGAGCACCTGCACGGCGTCGAAGTTCTCAACGGCGAGCGGCTGCATCAAACCGACGGCGTGCGCCTCGCCGAGGAGATCGCAGCGACCCTCGGGCTGCCCGGCTACGGCGGCAGCGACGCACACGACACCCGCGCGGTCGGGCGCTGCCTGACCGAGGTGCCCGGCGCTCGAGATCCGAGCACGTTCATCGAGGGGCTCGCCGCCGGAAACGGGCGGGCCGCGCTGTCCCGGCACTGGGCAGAGGTCCGTGGGTACGATTACGTCCGCTCCGATCTGACCCCCTATCTGAGGTAGGTGACCGTTCCATCATGGCGAAAGCAGCGACCGGAAAGACGGCCAAGAAGGCGACCACGTCGCGGGCCGGAAAGCCCGCCGCGAAGCCGCGGGCGTCGAAGCGCGCGAAAGGAGAGTCGGCTATGGGGCCCTCGTGGGAGAGCCGTTTCTGGACCGCGAACTATCCGCCGGGCGTTCCGGCGACGCATGAGTACCCGGAGGTGCCGCTCACGCGCTTCCTCGACGATTCCGCGCGGCAGTTCCCCAACGCCCCGGCGCTCGACTTCATGGGCAACCGATGGACGTACGCGGAGCTGAAGCAGCTGGTAGATACGTTCGCCGCTGCGCTCAAAGGGCTCGGTGTCGCGAAGGGCACGGCGGTCGGGATCATCCTTCCGAACCTCCCACAGAACGTCATCGCGTACTACGCGACGCATCGCCTCGGCGGGATCGTCGTCGAGAACAACCCGCTGTACACCGAACGGGAGCTTCAGCACCAGCTCGAGGACGCCGGCGTCGAGGTGTTGATCACCCTCGACCAGTTCTACGCGAAGGTGAAGACGATCCGTCCGGAGCTGCCGAAGCTGCGCGAGGTGGTCGTCACGAACGTCTTCGACGGCATGAAGGGCATCAAGGCGATGCTCGGTCCGAAGACGAGCAAGGGCAAGGCCGTGCTCGCGCCGGTCGGCAAGACGGAGCCGGTGAAGTTCTGGAAGGACATCATGAAGAACGCGCGGGGGCCGGTGCAGCAAGCGCCGATCGACGCGAAGAAGGATCTCGCGCTCCTGCAGTACACGGGCGGGACGACGGGCGTCTCGAAAGGCGTCATGCTGACGCACCACAACCTCGTGACGAACGCGTGGCAGAACCGGCTCTGGCTCTCCGACATCCAGCCTGGGAAGGAAGTCGTCATCTGCGCGCTGCCGCTGTTCCATTCCTACGGGCAGACGGTCTGCATGAACGTCGGCGTGCTCGGCGCGGGGATGCTCGTGCTCGTCGCGAACCCGCGTGACATCGGAGCGCTGCTCAAGGAGATCGACCGGACGCGTCCGACGTTGTTCCCCGGCGTACCGACGCTGTACGTGAACCTCCTCGCCCACCCCGACCTCAAGAACTACAAGCTCGACTCGATCCGCGCGTGCATCTCCGGCGCGGCGCCGCTTCCGGTCGAGGTGCAGCAGCAATGGGAGCAGGTCACCGGCGGGAAGCTCGTCGAGGGGTACGGGCTGTCGGAGACGTCGCCGTCGTCGCACGCGAACCCGGTGTACGGCAAGCGGAAGATCGGCACCATCGGCCTGCCGCTGCCCGACACGGACTGCAAGCTCGTCGACGTCGATGATCCTTCGAAGGACATCTCCCCTCCCGGTCCGGGCGAGCTCGTCATCAAGGGGCCCCAGGTCATGCAGGGGTACTGGAACCGTCCTGAGGAGACGCACGACGTGTTGCGCGATGGCTGGCTCTACACGGGCGACATCGCGGAGGTCGACGACGAGGGGTACTTCAAGATCGTCGACCGCAAGAAGGACATGATCATCGTCGGCGGCTTCAACGTCTATCCGCGAGACGTCGAAGAGGTCCTGTATCAGCACCCGAAGATCCTCGAGGCCGCGGTCGTCGGGCTCCGAAGCTCCAAGTCCGGCGAGATGGTGAAGGCCTACATCGTGCTGAAGAAGGGCGAGACCGCGACCGAAGATGAGATGGAGGCGTTCTGTCGCGAGCGCCTCACGGCGTACAAGGTTCCGAAGGCCTTCGAGTTCCGCGACGATCTGCCCAAGACGATGGTCGGCAAGGTCTTGCGTCGCGCGTTGGTAGAGGAAGAGAAGCAGCGTGCGGAGGCCGCGAAGTAAGCCGGCTCGCTGCCCTGATCGTAGCTGGCGGCGGCGAACGCGCAATGAGCGCAGCGTTGTGCGCTGAGCGGTGAAGCGCACGCTTCGCGGCAGCGCCGCCACGTCCCGGAACAGAAAACCGGCAAATTGGTACTTGCGACCTATCGATTTTCCCTCTCTTCGGGCGTAGCAAGGGGGTTCACAGAAAGCCGGGTGCTAGGGAGCTTCCCCATGAAACGTCGTGAGAAGGATGTCGCGCAGCGTCTGCTCGATGAGTATCTCGAGTACATCGAAAGCTGGAGGCTCGAGACGATGCCTCGTCCCGAGCGCTCCAACGTCGTCGTGCTCGACGTCATGCAGTACCGAGTCGTGCAGAACCGGCGGACGATCCCGCGGACGGCGACGAGCGAACCTCGCGCGGCGATCCTCCCCTAGCACGTTCGGAAAGCACGGCGGCTCTCAAGGGCTGTGGTGTACCGTTCCGGTCGATGGCCGCCCGCGTGCTCGTCGTCGACAACTACGATTCCTTCACCTACAACCTCGTCCAGGAGCTCGCCGAGCTCGGCGCGGCGCCGACCGTCGTACGGAACGATGCGTGGACGCTCGATCAGGTCCGTGAGTTCGCGCCCGACGGGATCGTGATATCGCCCGGCCCCGGAACGCCGGAACGACCGTCCGACGTCGGGATCTCGAACGACGTGATCCGTGAGCTCGGGCCGTCCACGCCGCTACTCGGTGTTTGTCTGGGTCATCAATGCATCGGATACGTGTTCGGCGCGCGGATCGTGCGGGCGCCGCAACTTGTGCACGGCAAGACCTCACAGATCTACCACCGCGGCGAGGGCGTCCTCGACGGGTTGCCGATCCCGTTCGAGGCGACGCGCTATCACTCGCTCGTGATCGAGCGGACCTCGCTCCCGCACGAGCTGAAGGTGATCGCCGAGACCGGCGACGAGCTGGTGATGGCGGTGCGGCACCGGACCCTGCCTATCGAGGGGGTGCAGTTCCATCCCGAGAGCGTGCTGACCGCGGAGGGGATGGACATCTTGCGGAACTTCCTCGAGCGCTGCGTGCAGCCCGCCGGGACGCGCTAAGGACTCTCGGTCGGGGTCGGCTCCTCGGTCGGGAACGGCTCCTCCCCGACCGTGATCGTGACGGTCTTCCTCTTCTCGAGCGTGGTGTTACCCTCCGGGTTCTGATCGCAGACCTCACCCGGCGTGAAGGCGCAGAGGCCTTCGCTGGAAATGACGACGTTGACCTCGAAGCCCGCGGCCTTCAGTTCGGCGGTCGCTTCTGCCTGCGACTTTCCTTCGACGTTGGGGACGATCGCGGTCTCAGGGCCTGTGCCGATCCGGATGTTGATCGGTGTCCCTCGATCGACACCGGTGTCCTTCGGGATGCCCTGCGCGATGACCTTGCCCTTCTGCTCCGGAGTGCTCGGAGCTTCGGTGATGCGGCCGACCACCAGTCCGACCTCTTCGATCTTGGCGATCGCTTGATCTCTGGTGAGCCCGATCAGGTCGGGAACGGTTGTTCTCCCTACGCCCTCGGAAACGATCAGGCTGACCGTGTCCCCCTCCTTTACGGTGGCCGGGGGAGCCGGATCCTGAGTGATGACACTGCCTACGGGAACCTCAGGGTCGGGTCGCCTGTCTTCGATGTTCACCTTAAGGTTGGCCGCTGTCAGTATGCGACGAGCCTCGACTTCGGTTTCGTTCACGACGTTGGGTACCGCGAACGCCGGTTTCGACTCCGGCAGAGAGGCGATGATCGCCCACGCAACCACCCCCGCGATCGCCAACATGATCAGCGTCATCAAGATCCAGCCGAGCCGGCGCCGTCGCTGGACGTCAGCGGGCGGCGGCCCGCCGGTGCGGCGGATGATCGTGGTCTGATCCGACACCGCAGGCGTGTGGATCGAGGTTTGCTCGACGGGCGCCATCAACGGTGTGGCCTGCACCGGTTTGCCGGCGGCGGCGCGGCCCAGATCCTGCCGCATCTCCTGCGCGTTCTGGTACCGGTTGTCGGGGTTCTTGGCGAGCGCCTTCATGACGATCGCCTCGAGCGCCGGCGGGATGTCCGCGTTCAGACGCGACGGCTGGATCGGGTCTTCCTTCACGTGCTTGTAGGCGATCGCGACCGGCGACGAGCCGGTGAACGGAACCTGTCGCGTGAGCATCTCGTACAGCACGATGCCGAGCGAGTAGATGTCGGATCGAGCATCCACCGGGCCGGCCTGGGCCTGCTCCGGCGAGAAGTACTGTGCTGTGCCGAGCACGGTCGCGGTCTGGGTCACCGTCTCGGACGAAGCCGCGCGCGCGATCCCGAAGTCGGTGACCTTCACCTCGCCGTTCTTGGTGATCA
>JBBDRM010000147.1 GCA_040905475.1 Actinomycetota bacterium | reverse complement strand
ATCATGAGGCAAGTTGGTCAGAAGTCCACGAGGCCGGTGATTGTGCGACAGGCTCCATACGCGCCCGAATTGATACAAGAAACGCACCGGCGGTCCCTGGAAGAAGCGGTTCGCGCACCGTTCTGTTAAGACCCATGTGGGACCGGACAACCAACAGAGTTCGGACCAGCCTCGATAGAGTCGACACAGAAAATGGAGCTAAGGGGTCGACTCAGACCAGCTCGACGAGTTTCGGCAGGACCTCGCCGATCCGGTCCCGGATGACGACCGAGGCGAGACGATCGTAGGGCGTGTCCTCGGCGTTGAGGATCACCAGGCGGGCGCCGGCTTCCAGAGCCACCCGCGGCAGGTCGGCGACGGGGTAGACGACCAGCGAGGTGCCGATCGCCAGGAACAGGTCGGCGCCGGCGGCGGCCGCGAACGAGCGCTCGAGGTCTTCCGGCACGAGGTTCTGCCCGAACGAGATCGTCGCGGATTTGAGGATCCCGCTGCACGTGCGGCACGGGGGATCCTCCTCGCCGGCGCGCACCCGATCGAGGGCGCGCTCCATCGGGGCGCGCTCGCCGCAGGACATGCATACGACCTCGCGCATCGTGCCGTGGATCTCGATTATGCGGTCCGCGGACGATCCGGCGGCCTGATGCAACCCGTCGACGTTCTGCGTCACCAGCGTGTGGAGCCGGTCCTTGCGCTCGAGCTCGGCGAGCGCGACGTGCCCGGCGTTCGGCTCGGCCCGCCAAGCCTCGTGATCGAGGCGCATCGCCCACGCACGCTTCCGGATGTCGGGGTCGGACATGTAGTACTGGATCGTGGCCATCTTCTCGGCCTCGGGATTGCGGGTCCACAGACCCTGCGGGCCGCGGAAGTCGGGGATCCCCGACTCGGTCGAGATCCCGGCGCCGGTCAGCACGACGACGCGGCTCGCGTCGCGGATCCAGGACACGATCTCTGAAAGCTCCGGCGAGGCCACGGACGCGGAGTATAGCGGCGGGGCTTACTCGCCGATCCGCATCAGCACGGTTCGTTCGATCTCGCGCATGTGCTCGGGATCGGTGACCTTCTGGCCGTCGACGTCGCGAACGTAGAACACGTCGACGACGTCGTCGGCGTAGGTGGCGACCTTCGCGGATTGGATGTCGAGCTCCATGTCTGCGAGCGCGCGCGTGATCGCGTAGAGCAACCCCATGCGGTCGGTGGCGTGCACCTCCACCACCGTGTAGAAGTCGGAGACGCGATTGTCGACGACGACACGCGGCGGCTCCCGCTTGCCTTTGGAAGGCCGCTCGTACGCGTCGCGCTTCTCCGCCAGACGCAGGTCGAGCGAGATCCGTCCGGCGAGCGCCCGGCCGAGATTTGCCTCCACGCGCGCCCAGCGGTCGGGCTCGACCTCTCGCTCGTGGGTGCCTTCGACGCGGAACGCCTCGAGCGCGATGCCGTCGGCCCGGGTGAAGATCTGCGCCGCGAGCACGTTGATCCCATTGAGGGCGAGCGCGCCTGCCGCCTTGCTGAACAGTCCCGGCCGGTCGCGCGCGACGACGATCAGCTCGTAGATCCCGGGCGCCTCGCCGGGGGTCCAGTGCGCGCGGACGTCCGACGGCGCCAACTCGGTATCCATCAGGGCGAACTGGCGGATCAGCTCTCCGGTCGGGAACGCCAGGAAGTACGCGCGCGGCATCTTGTGCAGGTGCGCTTCGACGGCCGCCTCGGGGTAACGGGCGAGCCCTTGCCGGAGCTCGGTTGTACGGAGGCGGAGGAGATCGGAAGCGTCGCGCCCGACCACCTCGCCGCGCTCGAGCACGTGCATGACCTTCGAGAACAGCTCTCCGACGAGGGTTGCCTTCCACGGGCTCCACGCGGTCGGGCCGGTCGCCCGCCCGTCCGCTACGGAGACGATGTAGAGCATCTTGAGCCGCTCCACGTCGCCGACGCTCGCCGCAGTCTCAACGACGAGGTTCTCGTCGTCGGTGTCGCGTCGCGTCGCCGTGTCGGGGAGCAGCAGGTGGTGCCGCACGAGCCACACGACGTCCTCGATGGTCTCGCTCGGCAGGCCGATGCGCTTGCAGATCTGTCTCGCGAGCGTCTCCCCGAGGATCGAGTGGTCCTCCTCCGAGCCCTTCCCGATGTCGTGGAGCAAGCAGGCGAGCAGCACGCGATCGCGATCGACGAGATCGCGCCACACGTCGTGCGGGAGGGGATCGTCCCCACCATCGTCCTGAAGCGCGCACGCCTGCGCGACGGTCGTGAGCAGGTGCACGTCGACGGTGAACCGGTGGTACACGTTGTGCTGCGGCTGACAGCGCACGCCCTCCCACTCGGGCAGGAACCGCCCGAGGAGCCCGGCCTGATCCATCGCCTCGAGCGGCCCCGACGCTCGCGAGCCGGCGGCCAGAAGCCGGAAGAACGCGCGCCGGGTCTCGTCGGCCCACGCGTATTCGGCCGGCCCGGCCTCGGCCTCCCGGCGCAGCCACGTGAGCGTCTCGGCTGCGACCGGCGCGCCTTGGGCGGCGGCCTCGGCGAACGCGCGCATCGCGAGCGAGGGATCGGCGGCCGGCGAGACGCGCTCGGAGATCCTGATCAATCCGTCCTCGAGTGCGATCCCCCGGGAGAGCACTTGATGCGAACGTTTGCGGCCGCTACGACCGGACAGCTCGGCGAGCGCCGACGACGCGGCGAACTCGATCGCGCGCGCGCCGGCGTACAGGTCGCGGAGGAAGGAATCGACGCCGGGCCGGCCGTTCCCCCGGTATCCCAGCGCTTCCGCGATCTGCTCCTGGTAGGAGAGCAGGAGTACGTCGGTCGGACGATCGGTGAGATAGTGGAGCTGGTTCCGGGTCCGGAACAGGATCTCGCCGGCACGCTCGAAGTCGGACTCCTCTACGGCGGCGAGGTCGCCGCTCGTCTCGAAGACCCTCGCGAGCCATCCCACGATCGAACGGTCCCGCAGCCCTCCGGCGCCGTCCTTCAGGTTCGGCTCGAGCAGGTACGTCGCGTGTCCCTCTCGCGCGTGACGCACCGCCGCTTCCTCGCGCAGGGCATCGAGGAACTTGGCCCCCCGCTTGCGGGTCTGGCGCAGCGCACCCGCCAGGAACTCCTCGAACAATTCCGCGTCGCCGGCCAGCGGGCGGGCGTCGAGGAACGACGTCTCCGCCTCGAGGTTGACCGCTGCGAGCTTCAGAGAGTCCTTCACGGTGCGGATGGCGTGCCCGACCTTGAAACCGGCATCCCACAGCTCGTAGAAGAGCCGCTTCCCAACCTCGGGCGCGATCCCGCGCCCGGTATGGAGCACCATCAGATCGATGTCGGAGTGCGGACAGAGCTCGCCGCGCCCGTAACCGCCGAGCGCGACGAGAGCGATCCGGTCCTCAGCGGCCACCGACTCCCGCCAGACGGCTCTGACCGCCGCGGCCATCGCGGCGGTCAGCGCGTCGACGAGATCCCGGCCGGAGCGCCCCGGGTGTTCCTTCAGACGCTCCCGTTCGGCCGTGAGCTCACGGATCGCTGCAGAGGCGTCGGCGCTAGAGGGCATCCCTCCCCGCCTCGCCGGTGCGGATGCGGAAGACCTGCCCGGCGTCCGAGACGATAATCTTGCCGTCGCCGATCTTTCCGGTCCGCGCCGACTTCATGATCGAGTCGACCACTCCCTGCACCTCGACGTCGTCGCAGACGACCTCGATCTTCACCTTGGGCACGAAGTCCACCTGGTACTCGGCGCCGCGGTAGACCTCGGTGTGACCCCGCTGCCTCCCGAACCCGCGTACCTCGGTAACCGTCATGCCTTGAACGCCGACGCCGCGGAGTGCCTCCTTGACGTCTTCCAGCTTGAAGGGCTTGATGACCGCGGTCACCAGCTTCATCGGACCGCCTCCTCCGTCTTGCCGGGTGTCGTCGTCGAGCCCATGCTCGCAGCGTGTCCGGCACTCGTCAGCGTACCGACCTCGACGAAGGTGTACCCCGCCTCGGAGTGCTGCGACAGGTCCAGCCCCTCGAGCTCGGCATCCTCATCCACCCGAAGCCCGACCGTCTTGTCGACGATCCAGCAGATGAGCAGCGTCATCACGAAGGAGAACGCGAGCGTCACGATCACGGCCAGCGCCTGCCGTCCGAGCTGCGTTACCCCGTTCCCGTACGCGAGCCCGTCGAGCGACGGGTCGAGTCCCGAGATCGTGGCCGTCGCGAACACGCCGGTGAGGAGCGCTCCGACGATGCCGCCGACCATGTGCACGCCGACCACGTCGAGCGAGTCGTCGTAGCCGAGCTTGGGCTTCAGGCTGACGGCCATGTAGCAGATCGCGCCGGCCGCGAAGCCGATCACGACTGCCGCCCACGGCTCGACGAAGCCCGCCGCCGGGGTGATCGCGACCAGTCCGGCAACCGCGCCGGTTGCCGCGCCGACCGTCGTCGGCACCTTGTTGCGCGCCCATTCGAAGACGATCCAGCCGAGCAGCGCGGCCGCGGCACCCAAGTGGGTGTTCACGAACGCGGAGGAAGCGAGCCCGCCCGAGGAGAGCGCCGAACCTGCGTTGAAGCCGAACCAGCCGAACCACAGGATCGCGGCGCCGGTGATGACCATCGGGATGTTGTGCGGGTGCATCGCTTGCCTGCCGTAGCCCTTCCGCTTGCCCATGTAGAGGATGCACGCAAGCGCTGCGACACCGGCGTTGATGTGGACGACCGTGCCGCCGGCGAAGTCGAGAGCCTGGACGTTCCCGTCGCCGAGACCAAGCCAGCCGCCGCCCCACACCCAGTGTGCGAGCGGGGAATAGACGACGATCGACCACAGGGCCATGAACAGAACGTATCCGCGGAAACGCATGCGCTCCGCGAACGCGCCGGTGATCAGGGCCGGTGTGATGACGGCGAACATCATCTGGAAGATCATGTAGGCCGAGTGGGGAATGGTCGCCGCGAACGGCCCGGGCTCCGCCCCGACGTCCTTCAAGCCGAAGAACGACAGGTCACCGATCAACTTGCCTTGATCGGGTCCGAACCCGAGCGAGTAACCGAGCACCATCCAGATCACGCTGACGAGCCCCAGCGCGAAGAAAGACTGCATGATGGTCGCCAGGACGTTCTTGGAGCGGACGAGCCCGCCGTAGAACAACGCCAAGCCCGGGGTCATGAACATGACCAGGGCGCTCGACGTGAGGATCCAGGCGGTATCCGCGCCGCTGACCTCAGGCATCCCTCACCTCCCGATACGCGAGAGTCCGGGCGTCCCCGCGCGCCGCTGCGCGGACCCGGACCCGTTTTCGGGCGGAGACCCTCCCCGCCGCCACGAGGAGGACACTAAGTCACGTTTTTTTCGAGTCCGTTTCCCGTGTGTTACGGGGACGTAAAACCTGGCCGTGGCGGCCTGTGGATAGATGCGCGGTTAGATCGAGGAGCGGCGCCGCAGCGACAAGGCGAGGAGCCCGCCGCCTGTCAGGATCCCCAGGCGAGCGGCGGCATGCCGACTCCGGTGCCGGGAAGCGACCCACCCGGTGCCGGCCGCGTGGTCTTGGCCCGCCCACGGCCGGGCCTGCAGGCTTCGGCGCCGGCGGCGACGGGTACGCGTGAAGCCCCGGCCGTTGCTACCCTGCCCGCCGTGAAGCGGGGACGCGTGGTCCGGCCGGTCGTCGAGAGCAAACTGCTCGCAGGGAATCCGCTCGGCGATCCCGCCGACCGCGAGACGCCGGTCTACCTGCCGCCCTCGTACGACGAGACGCCTACCCGGCGGTATCCCATGATCATGGCGATCGTCGGGTTCACCGGCACCGGCAGGATGCACCTGAACGAGGACTGGTTCGAGCCCAACCTCGCCGAGCGCCTGGACATGCTGATCGACAAAGGCGAGATGGCCGAGGCGATCGTCGTGATGCCCGATTGCGCGACGCGGTACGCGGGCTCGCAGTTCATCGACTCGGCGGCGACCGGACCCTACGGCCGTTACACGGCGATCGAGCTCGTCGAGTGGGCCGACCGAGAGTTCCGGACGATCCCCCGGCGCGAAGCCCGCGGCGTGTTCGGGAAGTCGTCGGGCGGGTTCGGCTCGTTCCGGATGGCGGTCGATTTCCCAGAGGTCTTCTCAGCCTTCGCATGCCACTCAGGCGACGCCGCGTTCGAGTACTGCTACATGCCCGAGTTCCCGCGCGCGCTCCGATACCTGTGGCACAACGACATCACGCCGAAGCGCTTCCTAGACACCTACAAGGAGATCACGGACCGCGGCGACGACTACCACGCGCTGCTGAACGAGCTTGCGATGGCGTCGTGCTATTCGGCGAACCCGGAAACCGAGCTCGGCTTCGATCTTCCCTTCGACCTCGGATCCGGCGAGCTCGTCGCGGAGGTCTGGGAACGCTGGCTCGCGCACGACCCCGTGCGCATGATCCCCGAGCGGATCGACGCCCTCAAGTCGCAGTCGTTGATCTTCGTCGACTGCGGGACCAAGGACGAGTGGATGCTCGACGTCGGCGCGCGGTGGATGGTTTCGGTGATGCGCGAGCACGGGCTGGAGCCGATCCACGAGGAGTTCGATGCCGGGCACATGCGGATCCCGTACCGCTACAACCGCTCGCTACCGCTCATCTCGAAGGCGCTCGTACCGCCCGAAGGCTGAGCGCGGCGTCAGAGCCCGTTCGCGGAGAAGTGCTGGTAGTCCTTCGCCGACGTCCAGTCACCGCCCCACTCCCACCCGATCCGAGCGAATGCTTGTACGACGGCGTCGTTGCGGTGGATGACGCCGGGAGCTTTCGTCGAGCGGTCGACGTACGCGGCGCCCTTCGGCGGCTCCACGCTTCCGCTCTTCGTGACGTACGGGTTCTGCACGGGGTTGATGTCGATCGCGAGCCCATAGGCGTGCTGCGACCACTCCCCCGGAGAACCGGTGCTCGGCCGGCAGTTGAACGCGGAGGTGTTGTTGGCGGCCATCGACAGGTCGTCGTCGCCCTCGTACTCGTCGACGAGCTCCATGCGCTCGATCGGGAACTCGGCATCGAACAGCGAGCGGAACACACCGAGAACCGCACCGGCGTGATCCTCGTGGACGACGAGCTCGCCTGCGTGGACGCGGCGGTCGAAGCCGCGGTGCGTCATCCGGAGGATCCGAAGATCCTTCAAGGGAACCGGGCACCCCGTACGCCACGAGAACGTCATCCGGGCTCTTGTGGCGGCGTCGAGCGTCGAGACCGAGCCCCGGAACTCGCTCTCGACCCGCTCGGTAGAGGAGGGCACCGGCCCCGGCACAGAAGCGTTCGGTTGCGCAACCGGTCGGGCTTCTTCCGTTACCTCGTGCAGTGGCGAGCAGGAGATCGCGGTGAACAAGAGAAGTGCCGAAACGATCGTCCGTCTCATACCCGGATCGACGTCTTATCCAAGGTCGAGGTTGCATCGAACCGGGAAGTGGTGCGAGAAGCGCCGGGAAAGAGGGCTAAGCGGACGCCCCGACCCGTTCGAGCAGGGCTTTCACGCGCGTCGGGATGTCGCCGCTGAGCGTCTCGTACTTGACGTCGTAGGTCTCCAACAGGCCCAGGATCCGCTCGTCGATCTCGCGCTGGAAGACGGGGTCGTCCGGGCGAAGGTCGTCGGGGACGATCGGGAACTCGATCGGCAGGTAGAAGACGTGGCTGTACTGGCTGCGCAGGTTGTGCTGCGCGAGCTTCTTGCACTCCTCGAACAGCGACATCTCCTTGCGCCACGCCTGATTGTCGAGGACCCAGCCCGCATACGCCATCACGTCGATGATCGAGCGATCCGCGACGAAGTCGGAGTGGATCTGCTCGTTGTAGTAGTGCTTCAAGAAGATGAGCGTCTCGACCTCGGGGGTGGCGTCCTTGTCGAGCTTGAAGCCGAGCGCCGCTACCTCGCGCGCCGCTTCGGGCAGCAGCGTAAGGTCGAGCTTCTCCGCGACGACTTCCGCCAGCGTGGTCTTGCCCGTTGAGAACGCTCCGACGATCGCTATCCGTGGCATGGCGGTGCACAGGTTGACCGGCTGCGCCGCAGCGCGTCAAGCCCGGCCCGTCAGCGGACGGGGCTGAAGAAGGACGTGAGCATGCCGCTCAGTAAGAAGGCGGCGATCACGCAAACCGTCAACGTCCCCAGCGTTATCGCTGGGTGCCGGCGGATCCACAGCCGGAACCGTCGCAGATGCGAGTCCCAGATCTCGGTCGACCGCTCCGCCCATTCCTGGGTGATGTCGCCGTGGTGCCGCTGCGTCGCGCCCGGCTTGCGAGCCTCTGCGACCTCGGACTCGAGTATCTGCCCGAACGAGGCCAGCATCTCTTTCTTCGACTTCTGAAGCGTGAGGATCTCGATCGTGCTCGTGACCACGAGCGACTGCGAGCCGCGCCACCGATGGTGGACGCCGTTGACCTCCTCGAGCGGGATCCAGCGCACCTGAGGCGGGATCTGCGTGATCAGCGCGACCCGATAGTTCGTGACGACCATCGTCGCCCGACGGAAGCGCGACCAGCCCTCGATGCTGAGGCTCACCCGCTCGCCGCTGCGGAGGTCCAGCTCGGCGGCGCGGCGGTTGACGCGCCTCGAGTGACGCTTGTGCTTGCGCTGGCGCTTCTGAGCGTCCTTCGCTTCCTCCTTGCGCCGCCGCTCCTCTTCCTTCTTCTGCTCGGCGCGGAGACGGTCTGCCTCCTTCTTCTGCTCAGCGCGAACCCGCTCGGCCTCTTTCTGCACGAGCTTGCGCGCGCGTTCCGCCTCCTCCCGCTTCTCCTCGGCCGCTTTGCGCAAGGCACGCGGAGAAGGTTTCGCGGGAGCAGCCGGCCCGGGAGCCCGGGTCGCTGAGGCCGCGGGCGCCTGCGCCTCATCGGCAGACTTGCGGATCATGATCAAAGGGGGCGCTTCCGGCGTCTTCGTCTTGGGCGCGACGTACTCGCGCCGCTCGACGGGCCGCGCGGTCGGCGCAGCAGCCGCAGCCGGACGTTCCGACGTCATGGTCGGAGCTTTGCGCGCGCCCGGGGCGGGACGGTTGCCCGTCGAAGCGGCCGGCCGAACCGCGCCGGTTGGGCGCGCTGCGGGAGCCTGGGCGGGCTTCCGGGCGGGCGGGCGGGCGGCGGGGGCCTGGGGTACCGGCTGACGCGAAGGGCGGCCGAGGAAGGAACGCTTGGGAGCCTCGGTAACGGGGTTCCCACCGTTCCCGTTCGCACCGTTTGGTGCCGGTCCTGCGCCGCCCGCAGCGTTGCCCTGCGCGGCACGGATCTCTCTGGTGCGTTCGGCGGACCGTGAAGCGCGGCGCGTGTCCTGCGGTTCGTTCGACGCCTTACGCCGGCGCGAAACCTCCCACTGACCGAGATCCCACAGGACGCGCTCGTCGTGGTTCGCATGCTCGGTGGGATGACCGCACTTGCCGCAGAAGGCTTGTTTGGTTGCGAGCTTCTCCTCGCAGTAATTGCAGATCGGTCCCCGGCCCACGTCGTCCACCTCGTGCCGGGTGTCCCCCGGCTGTCGATCGGCCCGTCGTTCTCCGCCGGCGAGCGAGCCGAGCACCAGTACGCGCGGCCGAGGAAGAACTCATCCTCACTCTCGGCGGTCGAGGGGCCTGGGTTGAGCAAGAAAGGGTTTCTAACCAGGGGAAACGGTTACTCGAACCACGCGAAAAGGGCGGGCCGGTCACCGATCGAGGTGGCCCGGGGAGCGGTCTAGCCTTCGACGACGTCCCCGTCGATGCGATCCACCTGGACGCCGCGTTCCTCCAGATATGCAACCGCCTTCGCCAGCGCCTCTTCGGTCCCCTCGACCTCGAGGATGACCCACCCGAGCTTCTCCTCGACGTTGGCTCGGCGGATGTTCGTCACGATGTCGAACTGCTTGCCGAGCGTATAGATCACCGGCTCCTGTACCTGGTCCTCGGGGAAGGTCAGATGCAGACGCTGTTTCGGCACCGTTAGCTCCCTTTCCGTTGGATCTGGATCACGGCGTTCATCGATCCACTGCGGAACCCTTCCATGTCGAGGGTCACATACGCGAACCCGAGGTCGCGGAGGAATCCGGCGATCTGCCCGCGCACCGGGTCGGACGTCAGGCGGTCGATCTCGCCCGCCGGAACCTCTATCCGCGCGAGATCGCCGTGGTCCCGTACCCGCAGCTCCCGCAGACCGAGCGATCGCAAGAACGACTCGGCGTGGCCGACGCGGCCGAGGCGTTCCGCTGTTACCTGGACCCCGTACGCGATCCGCGATGCGAGGCACGCCGACGCCGGCTTGTCCCACGTCGTCAGCCCGCGCTCGCGCGACAGGGCACGGATCTCCTCCTTCGTCATCCCGGCTTCCAGGAGCGGGGCCCGAACGCCGCGCTCGGTCGCGGCCACACGGCCCGGCCGGTGATCGCCGGTGTCGTCGAGGTTCGTCCCGACGAGGATCGACCGCTCAGGGAACATCGCCGTCAGCACGTCGAAGAGCTCGCTCTTGCAGTGATAGCAGCGATCGGCTTCGTTGCGGACGTACTCCGGACGCGCGATCTCGTTCGTGAGGATCTCCCGGTGACGCCAGCCACGCTCGGCCGCCAGCGCGCGAGCGGCGTCCCGCTCATCCGGCGCCAGCGAAGGTGAGACCGCGGTGACGGCCTCCGAACGCGAACCGAGGACCTCGTGCGCAACGTCGGCCAGGAATGCGGAATCCGCGCCGCCCGAGTAGGCGACCACCGCGTCGTCCAACGCGCCCAGGAGATCGCGGAGGCGCCCGAGCTTCGTGGCCGAGGTCATCGAGCCCATCCTACGACTCGCGTACGACCGCCAGGTCTGCGAGCTCGGTCAACGCCGACGTGACGGTGGGCGCCAAGGCTTTCGTGGCGTCGAGCGCGGCCAGCGCGACGCTGCGATGCGCCTCGATCAAGGCTTGGGTCGACGCGAGCGCCCCCGAGGACCGGATGATGCCTCGGATCCGTTCGGCGTCGCCGGCCGAGAGGTTCTCGCTCCCCAGCCGGGCCACGAGGAACTCCTGCTCGTCGGGTGCCGCCGTCTCGAGCGCTCGCGCGATGAGCAGCGTCCGCTTCCCCTCCCGGAGGTCGCCGTCGGCGTCCTTGCCGGTAACGCCGGGATCGCCGAACACGCCGAGCACGTCGTCGCGAAGCTGGAACGCCTCGCCGAGCAACATCCCGTACGCGCTGAGGACCGCCACGATCTCTTGCGACGCTCCCCCGAGCGCCGCCCCGATCAGCAGCGGCTTCTCGACCGTGTAGCCCCCCGACTTCAGCGACGCGATCCGCCGAACGGTCTCCTCGTCGATCGTCGGCATACGCGTCGCGACCACGTCGAGGTACTGGCCTGTCACGACCTCGGTGCGCATCCGGTTGTACCAACGGAACCCCTCGACGAACGTCTCGGGCGCGAAGCCGGCCCCCGAGAAGAGGACGTCGGCGAGCGCGAGCGCCAGGTCGCCGACGAGGATCGCCGACGAAACGCCGAGGTGGGCATCGCCGCCGCGCGCCATTTCCAGATGGGTCGCCGGCTGACCGCGACGCAGCGGCGAACGATCCATCACGTCGTCGTGGATGATCGCGAAGGTGTGGAGGAGCTCGAGGCTGGCCGCGGCCTTGACGATCGCGTCGTCTTCCTCCCGGCCGGCCGCGAGGTACCCCCAGTAGCAGAACAGCGGCCGCAGCCGCTTGCCGCCCGCGCCGATCACCCGCGCGAGCTCGTCCAGCGGCTCCGCCGCCTCCGAGCCGAGCCCGTCGAGGAGCGCCCGCTGCTCGGCGAGGAACGACCCCAGCACGGCGTCGACGCGCATGCGCATCACGTCGACCCCCGCCCCGGACACCTGTTTCACCGCTGCATCGTATCGCCGCCCGCCACCAGAGGGAGCCGCGTTATCGGCCGTTTCGGCGCTCCGGTATCATCCTGCCGAACCCAACATCCGGGGGGAACGTGACCCGCTTCCAAAGGCTCGCGATCGCGACCACCGTGGCGACGTTCGTCCTCATCGCCGTCGGTGGCCTCGTGCGCGCGACCAGATCCGGCCTCGGGTGCGGCGAAGACTGGCCGCACTGCAACGGCCGGCTCCTCCCACGCATCGAGAGCCTCACGACGGCGATCGAGTTCTCGCACCGGGCCGCGGCGGTGATCGTCGTCCTGCTGATCGGCGTGATGTTGGTCGCGGCGTGGCGCGGGTACCGGCAGTCGAGGCGCATCTTCTGGCCGTCGGTCGCGGCGCTCGTGCTCGTGTTCGTGCAGGCCGGGCTCGGCGCCGTCGTCGTCGGTCAGCGGCTCCGCCCGGTCTACGTCACCGCGCACCTCGCCGTCGCGATGATCCTGTTCGCGACGCTCCTGTATGCCGTGGTCAACACCTTCTGCGCGCAGCGTACGGAGAAGGGCTTGACCGATCCGGTGATCGGCAAGCCCTACGCGCGGCTGGCTACCTGGGGCGCAGTCGTGACCTTCGCGCTCCTGCTCGTCGGGGCGTACGTGCGCGGCGCCAACGCCGGCCTCGCGTTCCCAGACTGGCCGCTGATGGGCGGCCGCCTGATCCCTCAGCTCGGCGAGCATGCAACGCCACACTTCCTGCATCGCCTCATCGCGCTCGGCGCCGGCGTTCTGATCGCCGCGCTCGTGTGGAAAGCCTGGAAGCGCGAGCCGCGTGAGCCGGCCGTCCGTGCCATAGCCGGGGTGCTCGGCGGACTGTACATCGCACAGGTCCTCGTCGGCGCCGCCAACGTCTGGTCGCGACTCTCCGAGCCGGCCGTTG
Source organism: Actinomycetota bacterium (assembly GCA_040905475.1). Taxonomy (NCBI): domain Bacteria; kingdom Bacillati; phylum Actinomycetota; species Actinomycetota bacterium. The sequence goes on along the minus strand of JBBDRM010000147.1, from coordinate 6,013 downwards.
TCGCCCACGTATCGCTCGGCGCGCTCACCTGGGGCGCCGCGGCGACGCTCGCCTTCGTCACCCGGAACCTCTCGAGGTCGGCTGAAGAGGCCTTGGGCGCCGAGCGGCCGGCCCGGTCCCTCCGTCGCATGCGCGAGCGCACCGCGGTCTATCTCCAGCTCACGAAGCCCCGGATCATCGTGCTGCTGCTCATCACCACCGTGCCGGCGATGATCATCGCCGCGCGTGGGATCCCGTCCGGCTGGCTCATCCTCGCCACGCTCCTGGGGGGAACCGCGGCGGCCGGGAGCGCGAACGCGATCAACTGCTACTACGACCGGGACATCGACGAGCGCATGGCCCGCACGCGGCGCCGGCCCCTTCCCTCGCACCAGGTCTCGCCCGATCTCGCCCTCGAGTTCGGCGTGGTGCTCGGGATCGTGTCTTTCGTCTTCCTGGCGCGCTCCGTCAACGTGCTCGCCGCCCTCCTGGCGCTCTCGGCGATCCTCTTCTACGTCTTCGTCTACACGATGGGCCTCAAGCGGTCGACGCCGCAGAACATCGTGATCGGCGGCGCCGCCGGCGCGGTACCCGTCCTGGTCGGCTGGGCGGCGGTCACCGGCCGCGTCGAGATCCCCGCGCTCATGCTCTTCGCGATCATCTTCATCTGGACGCCCCCGCATTTCTGGGCGCTCGCGCTGAAGTTCGCCGACGACTACCGGGAGGCAGGGGTCCCGATGCTGCCGGTGGTCGCCGGCGTGCGGGCCACGAAACGGCAGATCCTTCTCTACTCCCTCGCCCTGGTCGCTACGACCCTTGCGTTCGCTCCCATCGGGCGCATGGGGGCCATCTATCTGGTCGCCGCGACGGTTCTCGGAGCCACGTTCGTCTGGTACGCCGCGGCGCTCTGGCGCTCCGGGACGATGCGCGCCGCGATGAGCCTGTTCAAGTTCTCGATCCTGTATCTCGCGCTGCTCTTCGCCTCGATGGCCGTCGACGCGCTCGTCCTCTAGCCCCACCCCCTCCTACCTGCGGGAACAAGCGCACGAGCGTCGCTCCGGTGCGTTGGAGAGCCCGACCGGGGTGTGGTAGTTATTGCGGTGCCGGAAGCCGGCTCCACCACCATTTCGTTCCACGGGGAGGGAGATTGACGGGTCGGAACGCGCGCCGGAACCTTCGCGGCGTCTGGACCGCCCTCCTTACCGTTCTGGGGCTTTTCCTGGTCGCGTGCGCCAAGAACGCGCCTCAAGACACGCTCGCGCCGGTCGGCCCGGTCGCCGAGCAGGCCGACAACCTGTTCCGCCCGGTGTTCTGGATCGCGGTCGTCATCTTCTTCCTCGTCGAAGGGGCGCTCGTCTACGCGATGTGGCGGTTCCGCCGCCGCTCCGACGCCGACGCGCCCAAGCAGGTCCACGGCAACACCCGCCTCGAGATCCTCTGGACCATCATCCCCGCCGTGCTGCTCGCTGCGATCGGGGTCCCGACGGTGATCACGATCTTCGACGTCGCCGAGAAGCCGGTCGGCGCGAACGTCGTCCATGTGAAGGTCATCGGCCACCAGTGGTGGTGGGAGTACGAGTACCTCGACGTCGAGCTGCCCGGCGGCGGGAATCTCAAGACCGCCAACGAGCTCGTCATCCCGACCGGCCGCTGGGTCGACCTGACGGTCACCTCCGTGGACGTGATCCACAGCTTCTGGGTCCCGAAGCTCGCCGGGAAGCAGGACGCGATACCCGGCAAGGACAACTTCATCAAGCTCCGCGCGGACCAGCCGGGTGTGTACGAGGGCCAGTGCGCCGAATACTGCGCCCTGTCTCACGCGAACATGCGGCTCCGGGTGATCGCCCAGCCCTCGGCCGACTTCGACAACTGGGTCCGTGGTCAGGTCGCCCCTGCGCCGCAACCGGCCGACGCGCAGATCGTCGACCGCTTCCTGAACACGTGCTTCCAGTGCCACACGCTCCGCGGCATCGGCAGCGGCGGCGGCGCGACCACCGGCCCGGACCTCACGCACTTCGCGAGCCGAAGCATGTTCGCCGGATCGATGCTCGAAACGAACGCCCGAAACCTTGCCGCGTGGCTCGACAACCCGTCGAGCCTGAAGCCCCTCGCGGATCTTCCCGCCGGCCCGACGATGCGGGACTACGACCTGTCTCAGTCGGAGATCGACGCCCTGGTCGCCTACCTGATGAGCCTCGAGTGAGGAACGAGACGAGATGACAACGGCGAGCGTCGCCCAACGCAGCAGCGCTTTCGCGCGCCCGACCGCCAAGACCGGCGTGTGGAGCTGGATGACCACCGTCGATCACAAACGCATCGGGATCATGTACGGCGTCACTGCGATGGTGTTCTTCGTTCTCGGCGGCGTCGAGGCGCTGCTGATCCGCCTCCAGCTCGCCACGCCCGAGGGTCAGGTGCTGTCGGCGGACCAGTACAACCAGCTCTTCACGATGCACGGCATCACGATGATCTTCCTCGTCGTGATGCCGCTCGGCGCCGCGTTCTTCAACTACATGATGCCGATCATGCTCGGCGCCAGGGACGTGGCGTTCCCGCGCTTGAACGCCTTCTCGTACTGGGCATTCCTCGGCGGCGGGATCTTCATGTACTCGTCGTTCTTCATCAACCAGGCGCCCGATGGCGGCTGGTTCGGCTACGCGCCGCTGTCGGTCAAGCTTCCGGGTCACGGGATGACGGTCTACGCGCTCGGGCTGATCATCCTCGGCATCTCCTCGACGGTCGCGGCGGTGAACTTCCTGACGACGATCGTGAACATGCGCGCGCCGGGCATGAGCCTCATGCGGATGCCGGTCTTCGTGTGGATGACGTTCGTGGTCCAATTCCTGCTCGTGTTCGCGCTCCCGGTGCTCACCGTGGCGCTCTTCCAGCTCCTGTTCGACCGGACGCTCGGGACGCAGTTCTTCGGCGACTCGACCAGCAATCCGATCTTATGGCAGCACCTGTTCTGGCTGTTCGGCCACCCGGAGGTCTACATCCTGATCCTGCCGGCGATGGGCATCGTGTCGGAGATCCTGCCGGTGTTCTCCAAGAAGCCGCTGTTCGGCTACCCGGTGGTCGTGTTCTCCGGCATCGCGATCGGCTTCATGGGGTGGGGCGTGTGGGCGCACCACATGTTCGCCGTCGGGCTGGGACCCGTCGCAAACACGGCGTTCGCCTTATCGACGATGTTCATCGCGGTCCCGACCGGCGTGAAGATCTTCAACTGGATCGGGACCTTATGGGGCGGGTCGATCCGGTTCAAGACGCCGATGCTGTTCTCGCTCGGCTTCATCGCGATGTTCATCATCGGCGGCCTCTCCGGCGTGACGCACGCGATCGTGCCGCACGACTACCAGCAGACGGATACGTATTACATCGTGGCGCACTTCCACTACGTGCTGTTCGGCGGAGCGATCTTCGGGTTGTTCGCCGGCATCTACTACTGGTGGCCGAAGATCACCGGGAAGCTGCTCGACGAACGCGTCGGCCGGCTGCATTTCTGGTTGATGCTGATCGGGTTCAACCTCACCTTCGCGCCGTTCCACATCCTCGGCCTTCAGGGGATGGCCCGGCGCACCTACCAATATCCGAAGAACTACGGCTTCGACTTCTGGAACCTGGTCTCGACGGTCGGCGCCTTCGTCATCGCGCTCTCGATCCTGACGTTCTTCTGGAACGTGATCAAGACGCGGAAGCGCGGCGAGACCGCCGGCGCGGATCCGTGGGACGGCCGCACGCTCGAGTGGACGATCCCATCGCCGCCTCCCGAGTACAACTTCGCGGAGATCCCCGTCGTGCACGCGCTCGACGACTTCTGGCACCGCAAGTACGTCGAGGACAAGGAAGGACGCCTCGTGCCCGTGCCTGCGGGAGCCCAGGAGGCCGCGGGCCACGCCACAGAAGGCTACGGAGGCGACGACCACGGCATCCACATGCCGTCGCAGTCCTACATGCCGCTCATCGCGGCGATCGGCCTTCCGATCGTCGGCTGGGGGATCACCTTCGAGCAGTACTGGCTGGCGATCGTGGGCGGCGTCGTGACGTTCGCCGGCCTGTACGCGTGGGCGCTGGAGCCCTCGACCGAGGAATTGCACTGATGGCCGTCGAGCACGTTCCTCCCGCGGAGGCAGGCGGCCACGCCACATCAACCGGCCTCGACAACGTCAAGATCGCGATGTGGGCCTTCCTCGGCTCGGAGTTCCTGCTGTTCGGCGCGATGATCTCCACCTACCTCCTCTACCGGAACCGCGCCGTGACCGGTCCGAAGCCGGCCGACGTGTACGACATCCCGTTCACGTCGGTCTCGTCCTTCGTGCTCCTGATGAGCTCCCTCACGATGGTCCTCGCGCTCGCGGCGATCCAGCGCGGTGATCACCACAAGACCCGCGTGTGGCTGCTGGCAACCGCCCTGCTCGGCATGACCTTCATCTCGGGCCAGATCTACGAGTTCACGATCTTCGTGCAGGAGGGTTTTACGGTCCGGTCCAGCCCCGCCGGAAGCGCCTTCTTCGTCCTGACGAGCTTCCACGGGGCGCATGTGACCATCGGCATCCTGATGCTGCTGTCGCTCGTCGCGATGTCGTTGCGCGGCGCTCTTCCGCAGTCGCGACACACGACGGTTGAGTACGTCGGCTTGTACTGGCACTTCGTCGACATCATCTGGATCATCATCTTCACCGTCATCTATCTCGTGCCGTCCTAGAGGAGCACCCGTGGAATCCGACGTCACGCACGCACCGGCCGGCCATCCCGAGCACACGGGCGCCACGGTCGAGCATCCCCATCCCGAACCGCGGACGTATGTGATCGTCGCGGTCTGGCTGGCGATCGCGACGGCGATCGAGGTCGCGCTCTACTACCTCGAGATGCCCGACGGGCTGATGATCGGTCTGCTGCTCTTCTTCGCGGTCCTCAAGTTCACGCTCGTCGTGTTGTACTTCATGCATCTCAAGTTCGACGCCATCATCTTCCGGCGTTTGATGATGACCGGGATCATCCTCGCGTTGAGCGTGTACATCATCGTGCTGCTCACCTTCGGGATCCTCCGGTAGCGAGATGCCCGGCGAGGCGGTTTCCTTCCCGTGGAGCTGGCACCCGCACGTCGAGGTGTGGATCCTGGTCGCCGCGCTCCTCGGCGCGTACTTCTGGGCGCTGCGCGTTCTTGGGCCGAAGCACGTCGAGCCCATCGAGTTCGCCGCGACGCGCCGCCAGAAGATCTTCTTCGTGCTCGGGTGCGGGGCGATCCTCGCCGCGGCCGACTGGCCGATGCACGAGCTGTCCGAGAACTACCTGTACAGCGCCCACATGATCCAGCACATGACGCTGACCTTCGCCGCGGCCCCGCTTCTGATGTTGGGAACCCCGGCGTGGCTCTGGAGGGTCTTACTCAGCCATCCGAAGGTGCTGGCGGCGGTCCGGGCCATAACCCGCCCGCTCATCGCCCTCATCGTGTTCAACGTGGTCTTGGTGTTCACCCACTGGCCGCTTATCGTGACGGCGAGCGTCCGTACGGAGGGAGTCCATCTCTCCCTGCATCTCTTGCTGTTCGCATCGGCGCTCATCATGTGGACGCCGGTGCTGTCGCCCCTCCTGGAGCTTCCACGGCTGACCGATCCGGGACGGATGCTGTTCCTGTTCCTTCAATCGCTGGTCCCGACGATCCCTGCATCGTTCCTCACGTTCGGCGCCAAGCCCCTCTACCACGTCTACGAGACCTTCCCGCGGCTGTGGGGCATCTCGGCGCACACCGACCAGCTGGTAGCGGGACTGATCATGAAGATCGTCGGCGGCTTCATCTTGTGGGGCGTCATAGCCGTGATCTGGTTCCGCTGGTGGTCGCTCGAGAACAAGGAAGGGGTGGACGTTCTGGCCTTCGGTGACGTCGATCGCGCCTTGAACCGCGCGCAGGTGGCGAAGTCGTGAGCGAGTTCCGCAAGCGAGTACTCGAGCCTGCGCTGATCCCCCTCGTCGCCTTCGCCTTCATCGGCGCGCTCGCCTACGCCGTCTCTCGCATCCTGCTGGCCGTCACAACAGA
>JBBDRM010000146.1:2189-18728 GCA_040905475.1 Actinomycetota bacterium | reverse complement strand
GCTCGTGCGGGTCGCCTGGCCCCGGTGGTCGCCTCGCTTTCATCTGAACAGCTATTCATATATCGAGAGGTCCGAGTCTCTGTCAAACGCCGATCGACGGCCACCTTCGGGAGGGACGCATCGACGCAGCGCAGGGTCACTTCATCGAAAGCCTCGTGAATTATGCGTTCACGGGTCAGCCGGTGTGGATGATTGCGAACCTCCGATACCTCCAGCACTTTCGATCCCTTCATCAGGGGCGGCTTCCGTCCGCCCGAGCTGTCGATGCGGCCATCCGCGAGCTTGTGGGGTAGACCGTTGGGAGTCGCCATCGAGCTCAGACTTGAGACAAGAATTGAGATGAAAGCCCGCACGAGCTAGTACGTTCGCGTTTCGCTCCGCCAGACGCACTCGCGCGCGTGACCGTTCTGACCTGCAAGAACGACAACTCTGTCCCTCTCCCTCGCCTCTAATCCGACCAGGTCAGGGGCCCTTCAAAACCGGTGCACCGGTTTCAGAACCGGTGGGTGAGTTCGATTCTCTCCGCCTCCGCTGAGGGAACGCTATAAGAACACCCGGCGAGAATGCCGGGCGTACAAAAGAAACGGCCGGGCTCTGCCGCCCGGCCGTTCGCCTGTTCCCGTTACTTGCAGCGCGGCTTGAAGAACTCGGAGCGAACGCCATCCAAAATCAGGTCGTCGTTCTCGTCGAAGATGATGCTCTCGGCGGTGACGTGGTGCACCGCGCCGAAAGCCACCTTGGAGCCGTCGGCCGCAGAGCCGTTCAACCGGAACGTGAACGTCGTGTTGTCCACGTTCTGGTTCTGGTTGCCTCCGAACCAGATGGTGTGGCGGCCGGTGTATGTCGGCAGCGCCGGATTCACCGGATCGGCGACGAACGATCCCACGAAGGTGCCCGTGATGTGGTTCAGCTCGTCGTTCCAGAACGTCGCGTGGAACACACCGTTCTCCACGATCGAGACGACCGTTTCCTCCTCGGAGCCGTTGATGCAGAACATCGGGTCCGTGAACGTGTCGGTGAAGTCCCACTCGTGCTCGGTGAACGTCTCCGGCTGGGTGCCGGCGAACGCCGCCGGGCCGATCGCCATCACGCCGACCACGATCAAGAACACGACGGCGACGCGAAGAAGCTTCCTCATACCTTCCCCCCTCCGGGACCGGGCGGTCCCATCCCCGTACCAACCCTCCACAGTCTTCTCCCTCTCGCACGCCCCGGGCCGGTGAGTGTTGTGGAGCACGAAGCGGGCCATCGCTCTCCTTCCGGTCGCAGTTCTCTCCGCGAGTATCGCCACCTCGAAGCCGCAGAAGGTCCGCCAACACGCGTATTCCCGGGTCCGCCGGACGCGCAAAGGCGTCCTGGCGTTCCCCCTCAGCGAGGGTCTCAGCCGCGTCAGGGTTTGGTTACACCCGCGACCACATCGCGACTCAACCGGTCATGCACGCGCATCTTGTCTGGTGGCCTCAGAGGCGAGCGCCGCGCGCGACGACACCCCGAGCTTGCCGAAGATGCGCGTGAGATGCGTTTGCGCGGTGCGCGGCGAAATGAAGAGCCGCTTTCCGATCTCGACGTTCGTCAATCCCTCAGCGACGAGGCGTACCACGTCCAGCTCGGCCGGCGAGAGGCTAGCCCATCCGCTGCGCGGACGGCGCCTCGGACCACGCCCGCGGCGAGCGTAGGCAAGGGCCTCGTCGAGCGACAGCGCTGAACCCTCTGTCCAGGCCGGATCGAAATCGGCGCCCAATCCTTCGCGAACGACGTCGACTTCGGCGGCGTACGATTCGCGATACAACGGAAATCGAACCGAGCCGGTTGCTCCCCGGCCGGCGTCAGCGGCCCCGAAGAGCCGCGCCGCTTCGTTCCCATCGCCCCGCGCGGCCGCGATCCCCGCGAGACCCTCGATCGCCTCGACGGCCAGCCACCGGCAGCCGGTCGGCGCGACCATTTCAAGCGACTCGTGCATGTGTGTTTCCGCGCTCTCGAGGTCGCCCTCCGCCCGATCGATGCGGGCATTGGTGAGCGCGGTGAAGGCGGTTGCGATCGGATTCCCCGACCGGCGCCCCGTTTCGATCGCGTCGTCAAGGTGCGCGCGCGCATCGCTTCGCCGGTCGAGCGCGCTCTCGGCTGCGGCGAGAACGGAGAGGCTCCAGGCCCGCTCCCATGCTTGGTTGATCTCGGCCTGGATCTCCGCGGCCTCCGTGAGGTGCTCGACGGCCTCGGCGTGGCGCCCCGTTCCATGCTCGAGCGTTCCCCGGTACATCAGGCCGTAGGCCAGGCCGATGGGGAAGTTCGTCTCCTTGGCAACGTGGAGACCGGCGTCGAGCGCCGATTCTGCGTCCTCGTATCGCCCGGTCAAGGTGAGGATCCAACCTTTCACCGCCTCGGCGATCGAGATCCAAACCGTGTCTTGCAGGGCTTGCGACGCCTCCAGCGCTCGCTCGGCCATCGCGAGGCCATCGGACAGGTTTCCCAGGAGCGTCGTCGCCATGGCGCTGAGGCTCAGCGCGACTTGAATGAATTGCGTTCCCGCCGACTCCGCACGCTCGATGGCTTCGTTCAGGTACACCATGGCGGTTTCGGGATCGCCCAAAGAGACGTGGAGCCACCCGAGCGCGCAAACGGCGTTCTCGAGCGCCCACGAGGCGTTCGCTTCGCGCGCGAGCTTCTCGGCTTCTTCCAGATAGGGAAGCGCGCGGTCGGAAGCGACGAGGATCGCAGACCACCCGCCGATGCTTCGGGCTCGCGCCATGATCCCTGTGTTTTCGATCTCCGCGGCGATGCCGTAGGCCTCGTCGGCGAGCGCGAGGGCCGCCACCGGGTCGCCGTCGACGAGGGAGATCTCCGCCGCCGGTGGGAGCACCTTCGCGCGCACCACCGGATCAAGGTCCTCGCGCGCGACCGCGGCCTCGAGATAGCGGCGGCCCTCGCGTACGCGCCGGATCTCCCAGTACAGGAAGAGCGCCCCCGCCAGGCGAGAGACCTTCGCCGCCGTACGCTCGGTCATCGAGTGCTCCAGGGCGGCGCGGATGTTGTCGATCTCGGCGTCCAGCTGTTCGATCCACCGCCCCGGGGGCCCCGCCTCGATCTCGACCTCCGCGGCCTCAGCAAGCGAAAGGAAGAAATCGAGGTGCCGCTCGCGCACCGCTTCCGTCTCGCCGGCGGCGACGAGCCTCTGCCGCGCGTAGTAACGGATCGTTTCCAGGAGCCGGTAACGCGCCGGACCGCCGTCCCGTTCGTCCACTTGCACGAGCGATTTGTCCACCAGGCCGGTGAGGAGGTCGAGAATGTGAGCTTCCGGGACGGCCTCATCCGTGCACACCGCTTCCGCGGCGTCGAGGGAGAAGGTGCCAGCGAACACCGACAGTCGTGCGAGAAGGCGGCGCTCGTCCTCGGACAGCAGGTTGTAGCTCCAGTCCACGGATGCTTCGAGCGTTCGCTGGCGCGGCAGCGCGGTGCGGGCGCCGCCGGTGAGGATACGGAAGACGTCGCCGAGCGCGGCGGTGATCTGCTCCGGGGTGAGCATGCGGGTGCGCGCCGCAGCCAGCTCGATCGCGAGCGGGATGCCGTCGAGACGGTGGCAGATCTCGGCGATCGCCGGCGCATTGTCGTTGGTCGCGCGGAAGTTCGGGCGGGCCTTGAGCGCCCGGTCGATGAAGAGGCGAACGGCCTCGTACTGGCCGAACGATCCCGGCGTGATCGCGCGCGGCGGAAGCTCGAGCGAGGGAACCCGCAACGCGACCTCACCGTTGACCCCGAGCGGCTCGCGGCTGGTTGCGACCAGGGTCACCGTGGGGCAGGAGTTGAGCAACGCGTCGGCGAGCGCCGCACACGCGTCCACCAGATGCTCGCAGTTATCGAGGATGACGAGGGCGTGACGTGGCTGGAGCTGGCGCACGAGCGTGTCGGTAACAGGCTGTCCGGGGACCTCGCGGATCCCCAGCGACCCAGCGACGGCGTTGGGGACGAGCTCCGGATCCGAGAGCGCCGCGAGATCGACCCACCAGACGCCGTCGGGATGCTCGGCCACGAGGCCGGCCGCGACCTCGAGCGACAGCCTCGTCTTGCCGCACCCGCCGGCGCCGGTCAGTGTGAGCATGCGCGTTTCCGCGAGACGGTTGTTGATTTCGGCCATCTGCTGCTCGCGCCCGATGAACGTGGTCACCTGCAGGGGGAGGTTGTTCAAGACCGCGTCGAGCGAACGCAGCGAAGGAAACTCCTCTTTGAGACCTGGATGACAAAGCTGGTAGACACGTTCGGGGCGCGCCAAGTCGCGCAGGCGGTGCGATCCGAGGTCGAGGAGGCTCGCCTCTTCGGGCAGGTGATCCACGACGATCTCGTGCGTGGCGCGCGACAGCAGCGTCTGACCACCATGCGCGAGCGAGCGCAGCCGCGCACACCGGCTGATCGCTTCTCCGGCGTAGTTACCCTCGTCGCGTAGCAGCGCCTCGCCGGTGTGAAGCGCGATGCGGACGAGTAGCTCCATCCGGCCCGGCCACGGCTCCGATGCGAAGGCGAGTTGCAGCGAGATCGCGCAGGAAACGGCGTCGGTGCCGCGCGTGAAGACCGCGACGAGGCTGTCTCCCTCGCCCTGCTCGACGGGGCGCGCGCCGCGGTGGGATGCGATCGTCTCGTCGGCGATCTCGTAGTGGCGCGCGATCGCCGCGGCCATGTCGTCGTGGCGCTCCTGCCAGAGGCGCGTCGATCCCTCGACGTCGGTCAGCAGGAACGTGACGGTGCCCGTCGGGAGCTCCGACGGTGCTCCGACGCGCGATTCTCGGTCCATAGGTGCTGTCGGGATCCGTGAGGACGTTTTCCGCTCGGGTGGGATGCTGACAGACAACTCTCCCGGATGTCGAGCTTGGGCGCGGGTCATCGCGGTGCCGGCCCGTCCAGCGGCTGTCCCCAGATGGCCCGGCTCGTCCCACGCGCGCCGGGTGGCAGACACCGGAGGGCTTCCTCCGCCGTCTCGGCCTGGACGACGACATAGACTCCGTGCTCGCCGGCGGGGCACGTGCAAAAGGGCGCCGTCCCGGACGAGATATCCGCGACCTTCGACGCGGCGTACTCCGCCAAGACGCTCTCGCACTCTTCGGGGCGGTGGGTGTTGTGGAGCATGAAGCGGGCCATGGCTTTCCTTCCGGTCGCAGTTCTCTCTAACGAGTATTGCCGTCTCTCTAACGAGTATTGCCGCTCCGAAGCCGGAGAAGGTCCGCCAACACGCGTATTGTCGGGTCCGCCGGACGCGAAAAGGCGTCCTCGGGGATCACCTGAGCGCCTTGTCGAAGTTGTGGTAGAGGATTCGTCCTTCCCCGCCGAGGGACGTCGCGAGCGTGCGAGAAGCGAGGTTGGACTCGTTCACCGTGTGATACTCGGCTCCCTTGAGACCGACTTCCTCGTAGCGCCGGTACAGCGCGGAGGCAAGCGTCTGGCCGATGTGGTTGCCGCGGTGGCGTTCGAGCACGCCGATCGCGTACAGCCCGCCGTACTGATACTTCCGCGCGCGGAGTGCGAACCGAAGCTGCGCGAAAGGGTTCGACTTTCCCTTCAGCGCTCGCGCGTGCGGAGACCAGTCCGGAAGACCGAAGCAGAAGCCCGCCGGCTCGCCGTCCACTTCGGCCAGCAGAAGCAGCCTCGGGTCGAAGATCGGCTTGAGAGGCTTGAAGAACTCCCGCACCTCTTCGATCGTGAACGGATGGTATTCCCACTCGTCTCGGAACGTCTCGTTGTAAAGGTGCATGGCGATTTCGATGTCTGCATCCCACCGCCTCTTGTTCACCGGCCGGATCAGGCAATGCGCGTTACGAAGCGCGCGCGATGAAGCTTTCCGATAGACATCGGAGGAGAAGTCGATCCGGGAGGACCACCAGGGATACGTCGGGCGGTAACCGGCCGACTCGAGCACGTCGGTGTAGAGCGGCGGATGCCACTGGTATGGGAACATCGGGCTCGATTCAAACTCGGCGGTACGCACGCCGAAGCCGGCGAGAAGGTGGCCGTTGTAGCCGGAGACCACTCGCGTGACGCCGCGTTCCGCGAGCCAACGCTCGGCCTCCTCGAGCATCTCGATCGCGCGCATGCCGGCCTCGTTCGAGGAGGCGAAGTATCCGATGAAGCCGACGGCTTCCTTGTGGAACTGCTGGTACCGCCGGTTGATCATGGCCGCGCAGCACGCCACGTCCCGCCCGTTTCCGTCGGTGACGACGAAGAGCGCGTGCTCGAGGTCGGCGTGCAGCGACGAGCGGCCGGTGAGTAGCTTGACGACGTCCGCCTCAGTCGGCGCGACGAAGAGCGGGCGTTCCGCATTCATGCGCCGCTCCAGGCTCGCGAATGACCTCACAGCCGCCTCGTCGCCTGCAGGGATCTGCCGGACGGAGGTGCCTTGCTCGATCTTCGAGGTCATCGCGTTCTTCCCCCTTCGGCTCCCTGTCCTGGCAAGCCATCCGATCGACTCGCGCGCGCACCTGCCCGCGCTCTTGTCCTCAGAGGCAAGGGATGTCTCGGGCCTGGTCGCCGGTGATCTCGACGCAACCGGTCGCGCTGTTGTTGGCCGTGGACAGCTCGCGCAGCATGCCGAGCACATCCTGGTCGACGGTCAGCGCATACCGGCCGTCTGGGACGCCACTGATCTCGATGTACTGGTCGCCCAGGTACCAGGCGTACACGTCCGCATGGCCCACGGAGATCCCCATCTGCAGGTAGCGGGCGCCCGGAAATGTCGGGTCGGCGGGGTCGCGGTGCGTCGGCTGGTCGCAGGTTCCGGGGATGGTGTAGGTGAGCGGCGCATTGGGCAGCGCCGTCTGACCGAAGCGCGTGTTGTCGATGTCCGCCATGCAGATGCCCTTGTCGATCCCGGTGCGGACGACCTCGCCGAGGGTGCCGTCGTCGTTCAGGCGTCGAAGCTTGATGTCTTGCCAGCCGCGGTAATGGAAGTGGAGGTGGCTCTTGCTGTAGGACGCCGTCCCCGACGGGCCGAACTGCTCCACGCTCCCGTCCGAGCCGTACACCCGCTGATACACCTGCGTGCCGTCTCCCTCGTCCGGATAGATGTGCAACTCCAGCGGCCCGTCGCCGACGTTGGACTCGCCCTGCGTCCAGCGCAAACAGCGCATGGGGCCCCCGCCGGGCTGCGGCTGGTCGGCGGTGAGGCCGAGCGTCTCCATGGCGTAGCAGCTCGGTTGGTGGTGCAACCCGCGATCGCCGCACGCGTAGTAATGCAAGACGCAGAAGCCCGACTCGATGTGAAACTCCGACGGCGTGGTGGGAACGATGTCGGGGAGCAGTGGCCCGGACTTCCCGCCGAACGCGACGAACGAGCGGGTCACCGGCTCGTCGTACTCGAGCTCCTGACGCGTGATCGTCCGTCCGCGCTCGAACGCGACGAAACCCTCGTAGCGCAGCGTCTCGAGCACCCCGGAAGCGACCGGCTGGCCCACGGTGAAGCTGGGCTCCACGGCGATCGTCCACAAGCCGTTGGCCGGATCCGGGATCCAGACGGACTCATCACGGGAGAACCCATACATGTCGGAGCGGCCGGCGAGCGCGCCGTGCGGATCGTAGACGGACAGGTCGAGGTCGTAGCCGACTTCGTAACTCAGCCACCGGATCTGCACGATCATCCCGCCCGCATCCGCCGACCAAGTCCCCGCGGGCAGCGCGACGTCCACCGACGCCACGTCGCACGCGCCCGGAGCGCAAGGCACGTCGCGGAACGGCCGGTTGGCCGGCACGCCCGAGTACGCCTGCGCCGTGTTCGCCAGGCCCCGGGCCGACACCCCGGCCGTGACCTCGCCCGACCACGACGCCGTCGAGGCCATCGAGTCCAAGACGTAGGTCCCGGGCCCGGTGGCGGCGCCGGGTACCGTGATTCCGACCACAACGAGCGTGAAGAGTGCAACGATCCGTGCTCGAGTTCTCAGGAGCCTCTCCATTGCCGTCCCCCCTCATCGACCTACGGAGGAGGAGTATCGCTACCCCGAAGCCGGAAAAGGTCCGCCAACACGCGTATTCTCCGGTCCGCCGGACGCGCAAAGGCGTCCTCGGGGATCTCGTCTCGAGGTGCAGACCGCGGGCGGGCTCGAAGACTCGCCTTCGTCTCACGAGAGAGAGCGTGAAACGCCCTGACGCGGTGCGACCCCAGGCGCACGCGTCGACCCAAACGCTCTGACCTGGGACGTTGGTGTGCTTATAGCGTTCCCTCTGCCTCCGCCCAAGCCGACCTGCTGTGTTGGAGACCGTGATACGGAAGGGTCGCTTGATCGGGGTTCGAGCGTCCGAGTCTTTCTTGTTCATCCTCGACAACGCAACGCGTCGTCGACACGATTCGAAAGCTCGAGATTCCGGCGTTCAGCGAACAGATTTTGAGCCGAGATTTGAGATGAAGATACGCGCGAGCGCGTCCGAACGCGTTTCGCCGTCCTGTCAAGGTCGTACTCCGGATGCGTTCTGACCTGCGTGAATGAAACACAACGCTCCTCGTCCAAACGTGCTCGTACGTACTTGGAGGCGCTTCAAAACCGGTGCGGCCCTTAACCGGGCCGGGTGGGTTCGATTCCTTCCGCCTCCGCTCGGTCTGACCTGTGGTTTTACGCCTGATCGCGCACCGAACGCGGTATCGAAAAGGCTCTCGCAAACCGCTGAATGACACCGGTTCTTCGCGCGCCTCAACGCGCTGACCTGCGAAAACGTCCCGCGATACCACACCGGCTTTTCGGACCAGTGCGTGCGATTTGGCACCCCCGCTGACCTGCGCATTTGGAGGCCTTGGGGCCAAACGTTGGCCCCAAACGCCACGCGATCGGCCGACTCTGGCCTCCCTTATCAGAAAGGAGTCGGCCGACGGCTCTTCCTTTAGGTGACGCGCACGGCTTCCGGCAGCCAACGATCGACCACGTGCGCGAGGCCTACATCGCGCGCGCGTATGCCAAGGATCTCGCACCGCGAACGATCGAATGGTACGAGCGCCACTCGACGACGTTCCGCGATTGGTGCGCCGAGGAAGGAATCGTGTTTGCCGCCGAACTGCGCGCAACACATCTGGATGACTATCTGATCTTCCTTCACGCCCGGCTGGCACCACACACCGTTCACGGCGCGGCGCAGGTCGCCAAGAGCATGACGCGCCTGGGGTTCCGCAAGGGCTATTTCGCTCGTGAGATCTCGCGAGACTTCGAGCTGCCGAAGGTGCCGCAGATGATCATCGCCACCTACACCGACGACCAGCTGCGCGCGCTGCTGGGTGCGGTGGATCAGCGCCGGTGGACCGGCATCCGAGACCGCGCGATCCCGATCCTGCTGCTGGACACGCTCGCGCGCATCTCTGAGATCACCGGGCTCAACCTCGAGAACGTCGATCTCGATGAACGCAAGCTCCTGGTCATGGGAAGGGTCGCCGTCAGCGCGAGCTGCCGTTCGGTCGAGTTGCGGCACAGGCGCTGCGCGCGTACATGCGCACGGTCGCGCAGCATCAGTGGAGCGATCCGTGCTTCATCTCGCGCACTGGAAGACGCCTCACCCGCGACGGGATCGCCGCCGCGATGCGCACCTACGCGCGCCGGGCCGGCATCCGCGGGGTTCGGTCGTCACCGCACACATTGCGCCACACGGGTGCCAAGCGATTCATCTTGGGCGGCGGGGACGTGTTCACATTGCAGAAGTTGCTCGGGCATCGATCCCTAACGATGGTGCGACGCTACGTTGAACTGGCCGCCGCCGACGTCCGCGTCCAGCATGAGCGGCACAGCCCGGCCGACACGCTCCTGCGGCGACCTCATCCCCGATGATGTTCCCCGAGAATACTTACTCGCTTCATTGATTGATCACCAACCAGCAGGCAGGACGATCTCGAACTCGGCGGCGACACTCCTCACTGCTTCACCGTGGTGGGGATCGGCTGGAGTCAAAGGCACGCTCTCGACACCAACAGCCGTCGTGTGCCAAATCGCCCAGCACGGTTCGTCCGGAGCGAATCGAGAACGGTAACCCGCTCCGAGCGCATCAGGGATCCACTCCCGGAGGGCAACTCCGACGGCCTGACTTATCGGGCGGCCGAGCCCTATGCCTCCGAGACGAAGAAGGCCGACATCCAAGTGCGCGGCTGCGTCGAGTGCGGCGACTGCGCTGCGCACGCGTGGATGCTTGTCGAGCTGGGTCAAGACTGCGGGAGTTTCGATGTCGATGAAGAACCCGGCGTTCTTGACGCGGACGGTTCCAACTCGTTGCACAGCCAGCCAGTCACGCAGTCCCGAGGGATCGCCACGATCCCACTCGATGTCGGCGTCCTCGACGCCGGCGACCGCATCCAGCGCTGCCTCGGCGGACGGACTCGGTCGGAAGCGACTCATCGTCTCTCGCAGGCAACCACTCAGGCGCGTTGCGGTGTAGCGCACGGCGACCGCGCCGTCGGGATCGTCGAAGCGGTTGCGTCCGGGACGATCGGGCTCAGGAGGATGGAGCCGCTCAGGCGCGGGATGCACGCGCAACGTGCCGGCATCCGGATAGATCGCCTGCCCGGCGGCGACGATCTCGGGTGGAAGCACGCGGCGATCAGCCCTCGAGGAACGCGCGCGTACTGACGATCACGCGACGGACCCCCGCAGGATCTTCAGCTGACGCGAGCGCGACGAGCGGCGCCTCGTCGGCGAGCTGCGGGTTCGCCGAGCGCAAGAATCGTGCCGCCACTGCGGCGGAGTAGCAGCCGACGATGGCTCGAACGATCCAGTACAGGGCGTCCAGGCGAGTAGCAACGTCGTGCTCTCTGGGCTCCAGGTCTTCCGCGGCCCACCGCTTGAGCTGTCGCGCGTCGCTGAGCCCGAGAGCGGCCGCGGCGATTCGAGGACCGATCGTTTCGAGCAGATAGCCGGCCTTGGCCCGAACCGGCTCTGTGACCGACGACTTATGGGCCTCCTCCCAGATCTTGGTGAAGTCCACCGCGACCGCAGGCATTTCGACCTCCTCTGCATCCCTAACGACATCACTAATGTATACCCAAGCGCCACGTGGGCGCAAGGGCATCCACTCGAGAAGATCGCCGATTCCCGCTCTGCTCCCGGAACCGAGTGCGGAGGAGACCGGTCATGGCACGACCGGTTGGCAACGTCTACGCGTCGCACGAAACGACGATCGAGGATCTGCGACAGGGGTTCTTGGCGCCCTGTCGCGTGAAGAACGTCGCGGAGCGCACGATCGCGTGGTGCGACCGGCACACGCTCGGCTCGAGCGGTGAGGCTCGGCTCAAGGCCTGGAGCTCGCCCGCGATCTCCCCGGTTCGCACCTGGACGACTTCGTTGTGTCGCTGCACGAAACCGGCGGGCCGCCGCACACGGCGCGCGGCGCCGCGCAGACTATCAAGTCGCTTTCGCGATTCGGCTTCCGCAAGGAGTACATCCCGAGTGGGGTCACTACGGCTTCACCGCGATCGCGTACTGCACGTCGATGCGGACCAACAGCGGTGCCATCGACTCGACGACCTGATCGTTGGCCTGCCTGACTCGGTTGGCCGCCTCGGGTGAGAGCTTGCCGATGGTCCCGCGCAGTCCTGTTCCCATGACGATCGCCCACCAGTCGTGGGCGCTGCTGACCGCGGTTGGATGGCTTGCCGTGACGATATCCGGCTCGGGGAGGCCGGCCGACGTGAAGAGGTCGGCTAGTTGCTCGGGCCGGTCGATGTCATCCCATGGGTTGTAGCGGCTCTCGGCGAGCTCGGGGCGCTCGGCGGCGACCGCCTCCCAGAACGGGCCGTACAGGGGCTCCAGCACGCCAGGACCGAACGTGGTGATCGCGAGCCGGCCGCCGGGTTTTACCATGCGCCAGAACTCGGCGGCTCCCTGAGCCATAGCGGGCAGAAAGAAGATGCCGAACACGCACACCACCGCGTCGAAGGACTCGTCGGGATACCCGAGATCGATCATGTCGCCGACGACGATCTCCACGTTGTCGAGACCACGGTCCGCTGCCTTGCGTGTTGCCAGCTCCAGGAGCTTCACAGACAGATCAGCAGCGACCACGCGCCCACCCGGCCCGACGATCTCGGCAGCCGCGAGAGCAGATGATCCTGAGCCGGCGGCGACGTCGAGCACCTCCATTCCCGGGGCCAGATCGAGGCAGTCCACGGTGCCGCGGCCTGCGGCCTCCCAGAACGTCAGCACCGGATGATCGAACACGTCCGCGGCGGCGTCGTACACCGCGGTGGTCGTGGCCTCAGACTCAAGCTCGCTCACGTGATCGCTCCCTGCGTGCTTCGTGGCGAGCATCCCTGTTCCAACGGTTCGCGGATAGTTCAACATCTGCACTGGCGCGGCCGGCAACGGCATCGCGAGCGCGTCCGTGCCCCAGAGCCGCAGCCCGGGCCCGCCGACGGCTACAACTTAGGCCGGCACTCGCGGGACGCCTGCGAACATCGACAGCTTCAACCACGACGGAAACGCTCGCCGCAGAGTCTCGGACCCGTCGATGGAGATGGCGCCCTCCCCGAGCACGTTCGGCCACGTTCGGTCACCCATCCAAACAGCAGCGAACGCGCGCAGGTCGGCCGTGACCGTGACGTCTACGTCGTGGCCGGGGTCGGCGTCGCAGACGTCCGCCTCGTCGGCGGTCAGTACGAGCCACCAGTTCCGCACGTGCGGCTCGACCTTGGGGAACACGAACTGCACGACGGTCCGGCCCGGGGGCAGGATGCCATGATCGATGTTGTAGTGGACGTCCCACAGCAGCACTTGTGGGTCCAGGTCCTGGTCGCCCAGGTCGGCGGCCCAGCGCGTGCCCCAGATGCCGATCGCCTCGACGATGGGGCGCAGCTCGAGTCCGGCGGGCGTAAGGGAGTAGGCGACGCGATTGCCGTCCTCATGGCGATCGACGAGCTCGTACCTGACAAGGGTGCGCAACCGCTTGGCGAGCAGCGCCGACGACATCTTCGGGTTGCCGCTGCGGATCTCATTGAAATGACTGCTCCCGCTGAGCAGCTCACGGACGATCAGGATCGTCCAGCGCTCGTCGAGAAGCTCCATGGCCTTGGCGATGGGGCAGAACTGGCTGTACTCGCTCATGAGTTCCCTTCGGTCGTGGCCAGCATAGTTCACATGTAGAACTATCGGACGTCGTTCCCGTCAAGGATGATGACGTCGCTCAGCCAGCGGCAGACGCCGCGGGCGCGGGCCAGTGGTCTGCGCCAGATGCAGGTCAAACAGGAGGAGACACAGATGCCACTGTTCATGGACGTGCACACTCTCGACGGAGCCGTTAGCGAGGCCGACGTTTCGGCGGCGCACGCGAAGGATCTGGAGACCCAGGGGGCGTACGGGGTCTCGTACAAGGAGGCCTGGGTCGATCACAAGCAGGGCAAGATCTTCTGCCTGGCGGAGGGACCCGACGCAGAGACGGTGAGCCGGGTCCACAAGGAAGGCCATGGCATGGTCGCCGACGCGATCTTCGAAGTGGCCCACTACGCCTGACGGCGACCCGCCCACTGCGATCCGCTCGACCTCAATAGAGTGGGCCATCCCGGACGCCTTGCCGACACGCGTCGGACAAGGACGAGCGCCGAAACTGTCGTCGCGAGGAACAGCGATGGCGACGTTCTGGGCACCTGGGCGGACCGAAGGCTGAGATTGCGGTCGGGGCCTTCAGCAGACTGGCCGATCGGGTTCGGAGAGAAACGGGACCAAGCCGGGTCTCGCCTGGAATGTAACAGACGCCGTATCGGGCGCAGTCAAGTGGCCCGCCGAGGAAGATGTGGCTCTCTTGAATCGCGCGATGAGTTCGCGCTCGATGCCGATAGTCCGGTCTCTGGCTGTAGTCACGGAGCATAAAGCGCGGAGGCGTAAAGGCGCGCCCTGAGCCGGCCCTACTGTGTGCCGTGACCATGATGGGTTGGGGCCATGTTGGGGCTAAACGCAACGGAACGCGGTGGGACTGTGCCGCGCGGCCGGCACGACACACCGAACCGGACCTGCCTAAACGCGCTTCGGCGGGCCAGACGGGATGACGCGGGACCAACGTGGATGCCCTTCAAAACCGGTGAGCCGTCTAACCACGGCTGGTGGGTTCGATTCCTTCCGCCTCCGCCACGCTTTGACCTGCGGAAGCGCCGCAGCGGAAGGAACGGTATAAGAACACCCACCGCTCAACTCGTGTGTGCCCCGGTCGCCTCGAAGGCGAAGTATCGGCGAGCTGGAGGTAAGCGGACAGCATCAGAAGCCCTTCTCGCCTCGTGTTTGCCGGAGGAGCGGCCTCCGACCTAGGTGGCGCCGCTGCGATCGGCGAGCAGCCGATCTATCCAAGCCTTCCCGATGTCGCAGCTCGTGTAGATCTCGAGCGCGGCGTCGTACTTCTCGAGCGCGCGCTTCGGATCGATCTCGAAGAGCGCGCGACCCCACAGGTGCAAAGTCTCGGCTTCTGCGAAAGGAAGGCCGTACTTCCGAAACACCTCGATCGCTTCCGCGAACAACGACTCAGCCTCACCGAGACGCCCGCGGGCAGCCGCCACGGACGCCTTCGCCATGCCGACCATGCCGAGGAAGCCCCGCCAGCCGTTCCCTTGCGCCAGGATCTCGTCGCAGCGGGAGATGTGCTTGGCCGCCTCGCTCACGTGGCCATCCCAGGCCTCAAGGATCGCCAGCCGCGTGCGCGCCTCGTATTCGTCGGTCAAGCACCCGGCTCCCAGGATCTCGATCGCCGACCCGAAGGTGGCACGCGCGCGATCGATGTCCCCACGAGCCCATCGGATCGGCCCCAGCATCGCCATCGCCTGCGTTCCCTCGACCCATCTGAGGCCCTGGGTGCGGATCCGTTCGCGGTAATTGATCAGGCGGCGTTCTTCCTCCTCGAATGAATCCGCGAAGTACATCGGCCCGGCGGGGATATAGAAGAATTCAGAGGTCAAGGAACGGGCCTTGTTCATGTCTCCCGCGTACGCGAGCGCGGCTGCAGCCGTCATGCGGAGGCTCTCTCGAGCCTGCGTGGCCTGCGCTTGGCGTGGCTTGTCGAGCTCGCGCAACGCAAAGCGAGCATGCTCGCGAGGGTCTCTTCCTTGATACCCATAGGTGCTCGCCCACGAAGCCACGAACGCCGCCAGCACGTTGTCGAGCCGGTCGGCCACGATCCACGCGCGCTCGAACAGGTCCTGAGACTCATCGAAGCGACCCCGCATGGCGAGCGCCCAGGCCTCGAGCGCGGCTCCGGTCGCCCAGATCGACTCGCTCCCCTGTTCCCGGCCGATGTCCATCCCACGGCGCGCATGCGCTGAAGCGGAGTTCGGGTCCGCCCACCACAACGACGCGACAGCCAGGCCGCACGCGAGCGGGCCGGCAAGTCGCGGTTCGGGCGTGGACCCTAGGATGCGTTCGGCTGCCCGAAAATGCTCGAGCGCCTTGGTGATGTCAGACGTCCCAGGGTAGCTCGCCAGGGCACGTCCGAGCTTGATGTGGACCCGCGCGACCTTCATGGCTTCATCAAGCGATCCGTATGCCGTGAGCGCCGTTTCGTAGTGCGCGAAGCTTCGGTCATGTTCGACAGTGGCGACGTAGTGCATGTCGCCGAGTCCTTCGTCGAGGCGTGCGCGGTGTGCGCCGCCGGTGCCGAACTCGTCCATCAGCTCGAGCGCCGCTTCGCCGTGCCCGATCCCTTCGTCGAACGCGAACACGCGGCCGGCAGCCTCCATCGCACGAACCGAGAAATCGATCGCTTTGTCTGGGTCGGCAGCGGCGCCGGCAGCACGCAGGTGCCGCGCCAACGAGGTGACATGCGGGTCGATGTCGTTCGCATGCGCTGCCTCGATCGCCGCCGCGGCCCTCAGATGGAGACGCTGTTTTCGCGCGAGCGAGAGTTCTTCGTACAGCGCTTGCTGAACGAGCGCGTGCGAGAATGTGCACGCGGCTCGTCCTCGCGCCGGGAGCTCGCGGACGAGGCCAACCTGCAACGCCTCTTCTATCGGGGCCAGAACCTCGTCGGGATCGCGCTCCAGAACGCGCGTGAGGATGTCGATGTCGAAATCGCGGCCGAGGACCGACGCGGCAGCAAGCGTCTTGTTGCACGATTCCGAGAGACGCGAGAGACGGCGTCCGATCGCTTCGACTATCCCTTCAGGGATCCCGAGGTCTTCGATACGAGAATCGAGCACCCATCGCCCATCACGCAGCATCATCCGCCCTGTGTCGATGAGGTTGCCGACAATCTGCTCGATGAAGAAAGGGTTGCCTTCCGTCGTCTGGCTCAACGTGTGCGCCAGCGCTCTGCCGGCTCCTCCCACGTCATGGGTTGCGGCGCGTTCCAAGAGGGTGAGGATCTCTTCCTCCGCCAGACCGCGGAGCGCGATCCGCTCGACGGCCCGCTCGCGGCGGAAGTCGGCCAGCGCCTCGGCCAGCGGTCGGGTGCGCGTGAGGTCGGTTTCACGGTACGTGCCGATGACCAGGATCGGCGACGAAGCGCGCGTTCGCAGAACGTGTTGCAGAAGCTGAAGCGTCGGACGGTCTGCCCAGTGAAGATCGTCGAGCACCAGCAGCACAGGTCCCGCCAGTGACGCATGCTCGAGCGCGGAGGCGACGGCCTCGA
>JBBDRM010000146.1:0-2089 GCA_040905475.1 Actinomycetota bacterium | reverse complement strand
GCGAACTCCGAGCACAGCCGGGTCTTTCCGATCCCCGGCTCACCGGCGGCAAACACCGCTCGCAGCCCCGCGCCGGCGACCACCTTCAGCAAAGAGCCAAGGCGTTCGAGCTCGGGTTCGCGGCCGACGAAATGACTGCCCGGTGCGACGATCACCGCGTCGGGAAGCGGCGGTCGCGAGGGGGCGACCGACTCGACCGGCTGGTCGAATGACTCCGCGCCCTGTGGCACAAGTTCGAATACATGCTCCGCGCGTGCCAGCCCGCGCAGCGACCGCTCGCCCACATCGATCAGTGACGCACCGATCGGCAACGCGTCGCGCACCAGCCCGGCAGCAATTTCGGAAAGAAGTATCTGTCCGCCCTGCGCCAGGGAACGGACGCGCGCGGCGCGATTGACCGCCGGTCCGAAGTAGTCGTCATCGCGCTCGTGCGCCTCGCCGGTGTGGATCGCCATCCGCACGCGAAGCGGGACACCGTCACGCCAATCCTTCGCCTCGAACGCGCGACCTAAATCAACCGCTGCGGCCACCGCGTCCGTCGCGCGGCGAAAGACGGAAAGAGTGGCGTCACCTTCGCCCTTGGATTTGATGAGATGACCCCCGTGCTCGCCGACGATGCGAGCGATCAACCGGTCGTGCCGCTCGAGGATGTCCGGCATGCCAGTGGGATGTGCCTCCCAGAGCTCGGTCGAGCCTTGGATGTCGCTGAGCAGGAACGTGACCACGCCCGTCGGAAGCCCGCCATCCGGGCGCGGTGCCGGCCGCACGGCGAGTTCGGGTGCCTGCCCGAGGATCTGCGATTCGAGCGCGGACAGTTCCGGCGACGGATCCAGACCAAGATCGTCAGACAGCGTTCGCCGCAGCTCCTGGAAGACCGCCAGCGCATCAGCCTGACGACCCGACCGGTACAGGGCGATCATGCGCTGAGCCCAGAAGCGCTCGCGCAGCGGATGCTGCGCGCAAAGCGCCTCGAGTTCGCCGACGAGTCCCAAGTGCCGGCCGAGCGCGAGATCGGAGTCGATGCGGTGCTCCAGCGTCCCGAGCCCGCCCTCCTCCAGACGGGCTGCCTCTGATCTGGCGAACGGCGCATCACCGAGGTTGGCCAGCGCCGGGCCGCGCCACAACGCAAGCGCCTCCCGAAGCACCTTCGCGGCCGTTTCGGCGTCCCCATCACGCAACGCGGCGCGGCCGCGTTCGGTGAGCTGCTCGAAGCTCCGCACGTCTAGGGTGTCTTCGGGACCGAGTATGAAGAGGTAGCCCGGGGGCTGCGTTCGGATGGGACCTTCTTCGCCACCCTGAAGCGCTTTGCGGAGGCGAGAGACGCGAACGCGTATCGAATTCACGGCCGAGCCGGGCGGTTCTCCCGGCCATAGGTCATCCACCAGCCGATCGATGGAGACGGTCCGACCAGCGTCGAGAAGAAGCCTCGCCAGAAGCCCTCGCTCGAGTGGGCCGCCGAGATCGGCCCGCATGCCACCGTCGATCGCCTCGACCGGACCCAGGACCCGGTACTCCACGCTCCCCCTCCTGACCAGCGCCTTCGCGGCCCGCAGACCCTACGGCGCCGAGTATGGGTCGCCGAACTCGCCGGCCGCTTACGAAGCGCGCTCCATCACGGTAATCGCTCGGTAATCGCCTGGCTATGGCCGTCGCGGATGCTTCCGTGCGAGCCACTCGCAAGCGACGAGGAGGATGCGATGACAACTCAGACGACTGAGACCCGCCAGCCAGTCCTGCTTCCGGAGGCGGAGTCGATCGCCTTTGCGCTCTTTCGGACGACAGAGGGCCGCTCCAACCCCTATCCGCTGTACCACCGCCTTCGAGAGCTGGCACCGGTCCACCGCAGCGAGACCGCGAGGGCCTGGTTGCTCACTCGCTACGAGGACTGCAAGGCCTCGCTCCGCGACCCGCGCTTCGAGAAGCGCTGGGACGAGGCGCTCGACGCGCGCTCTTCCCATTGGCGCGAGCGGCCGGCGCTCGTGTGGGCCGGCAAGACGCTGCTGAACCTCGACGCCCCGATCCACACGCGTCTTCGCCGCTACGTATTTCGGTGGTTCACCCGCGGCAGCGTCGAACGCCTCCGCCCGAC
>JBBDRM010000145.1 GCA_040905475.1 Actinomycetota bacterium | reverse complement strand
GGACGTCGCCGGTCAGGTGGAGGTTGAAGTCCTCCATCGGGATGACCTGGCTGTAACCGCCGCCGGCCGCCCCGCCCTTGATCCCGAAGACCGGGCCGAGCGAGGGCTGCCGGATGTTGACTGCGGCCCTGCGACCGATCGCGTTGAGCCCCTGGGCGAGGCCCACGGCGGTCGTCGACTTGCCTTCCCCGAGCGGGGTCGGCGTGATCGCGGTGACCAGCACGTACTTGCCGCGGGGTCGCTCCGCTTCGAGGCGGCGGATCGCCTCCATGGTGACCTTTGCCTTGGTCGGGCCGTAGAGCTCGAGCTCGTCGTCAAGGATCCCCAATTCGCGGGCCACGTCCACGATCGGACGCGGCTTGACGGCGCGGGCGATCTCCAGGTCGGACGGAAAGCTCATCGGTCTCCTCGGCTGGTGACGGGTTCGAGCGGCCCGGGCGAGACCTCAGAACAAGGTTAGATACTGATCAAGTTCCCAACGGCCGACGGCTCTGTGATAGCGGACCCACTCGTCGCGCTTGATTCGCAGGAACTCCGCCGCGAACCCCGGCCCCAGGGCGCCCTGGACGACCTCGTCCTTCTCGAACTCGTCGAGCGCCTCCGACAGGTTTTGAGGCAGGAATCTCAATCCCTCCCGCCGAGCCTCAGCGAGTGGCGTCTCGTACATGTTCCGACCCACCATCGGGGCGCCCGGGTCAAGGCCGCGCTCGATCCCATCCATGCCGGCGGCGATGAGGCCCGCGAGCCCGAGGTAGGGGTTCACCGCGCCCGAGACGACGCGGCACTCGAAGCGTCCCGGATCGGGCGTCCGGAACATCTGGGTTCGATTGTTGTCACCGTAGGTGATGAATGCCGGTGTCCAGGTGAACCCGGATCGAGCGCCCGTCAGGTAGGCCCCGATCGACAGCCGCTTGTAGCAGTTCACCGTCGGCGCGATCAAGGCGGAAAGACCCCGAGCATGCCCCAGCAGGCCCCCGAGGAAGTGGTAGGCGAGTTGCGACTGTCCGAGGCCGCGCGGGTCCGTCCTATCGATGAAGACGTTGGTGTCGCCATCCCACAATGAGAAGTGGAAATGGCTGCCATTGCCGGTTAGATCGCTAAACGGCTTGGGCATGTGCGTCGCAATGGCCCCGTAGCGGCTTGCGACCTGGCTCGTCATCATCTTGAAGAACGTGTAACGATCGGCCGTTTCGAGCGCCTCGGCGTACTTCCAGTTGATCTCGAACTGGCCAGTGGCATCCTCGTGGTCGGAGGCGTACGGACCCCAGCCCAGTTGCTCGAGATAACCCACGATGGTCCGCAGGTAATCGAGGCTGCCAGCGAGGCCCTTGAAGTCGTAGCACGGCTTGTCGAGGGTGTCAAAACCGGATGGGTCGAAGGGAACGATCGAGCCATCGGGCAACCGCTTGACCAGCATGTGCTCGGGTTCGACGCCGACCATCATCGTGTAGCCGGCCTTCGCGAGGCGATCGATCTGACGACGGAGCGCCGTCCGCGAGCAGTACGGCCACGGTTCGCTGTCGACCTCGATATCGCAGGCGAACCGGGCCAGTCCGATCTCCCACGGCACGAGCGTATAGGTGGCGAGGTCAGGCGCCCCGATGAGGTCGTGATCGTGCGGACCCTGGCCCATACCTACCGTCGCGGCACCGGCGAACCCTGCGCTGCCGTCGAGGAACTGATCCAGGGCACTCGCCGGCACGCCCTTGCAGCGCGGCGTGCCGTGGATGTCCACCCACTGCGCGAGCATGTAGGTCACGCCGTCATCGGCGAGCCGTCGCGCGATCGACTCGCGGGTAGGTCGCTCGTCCCGTCTCGCCTCGGTCATGTCGGCCTCCTTCGCGCTCTCTCGTTAGTGCGAGACGGCCGCCGCCGCCTTTTCGCCGATGAGGGAACCAGTTGCGAAGCGCTCGATGGTGAACGGCGCCAGTACGGCCGGCGTCGTCCCAGTCGCGATCAATTCGGCGACCCGTCGTCCGGCGACAGGTCCGGCCTTGAACCCGTAGGTGCCCCAACCAACGTCGAGGATGAACCCGGGCACGCCCGGTACCGTGCCGATGATCGGGCTGAAGTCGGGCGTCATGTCACAGATCCCCGCCCATTGACGCAGCACCCGAACGCCCGCGACAGAGGGGAGGAGCTCGAGCACGTGGGCAGCGGACGTCTCCATGAACGCTAGCGTCGATCGGTGGCTGTAGGAGGCGTACGGGTCGATCTCGGAACCGATCACGAGTTCCCCGCGATCGGTCTGGCTCACGTAGACGTGTAGCGTCGCGGAAACGAGGACCGGATCGAGGAACGGCTTGAGCGGCTCGGTGACCAGGGCCTGGAGCGGATGAGTGACGATCGGCAGTCGGACCCCGGCCATCGCGGCGATCGTCGTCGCCCAGCCGGCCGTGGCGTTGACTACGACGCCGGCGCGGATGGGACCCTGACTGGTTCGCACACCGGAGATCCGTCCGTCCGCGAGATCGATGCCTGTCACCTCGATCCCCTGGTGGATGTCAACGCCCATTTCGTGAGCACGCCGTGCATAGCCCCACACGACGGCATCGTGCCGGATGATGCCGCCGGGCGGATGGTAGAGCGCGGCGTGGATCGGGTATCTCGGTCGATCGGACAGGTCGAGGGCCGGCGCCAGTTCGCGGATTTCGTCGCGGTCGATGACCACTGAATCGACACCCTGCAGCTGGTTTACCTCGGCACGAACTCGCAACCCCGCCACGGCCGCATCAGTGTGCGCAAGGGTGAGATGGCCGTGCTGGCTGAACAGGACATTGAATCCAAGTTCCACGGACAGGCGCTCGTAGATCCGGACCGATTCGTCGTAGAAGGTGACGCCCTCCGGGGTGCGGTAATTGGAGCGGATGATTGCCGTGTTCCGCCCGCTACCGCCAGCGCCGATGTACGCCTTCTCGAGGACTGCCACTCTCCGCACGCCGCGCTTGGCCAGTTCATACGCGATTGCAAGGCCGTGGACGCCACCGCCGACGATCACCACGTCGTAGCTCGACCTGCGCTCGCGCGGGCGGATGACCTGCCAACGCCGGAGCGGTCCGATCACGACAGCTCCCGCGGCGCCACCGCCGCCGGCCCCACCGCGCTCAGCCCATGCGCCGCACCGATTCGCCAGATCGCGTCCCAGACGT
>JBBDRM010000144.1 GCA_040905475.1 Actinomycetota bacterium | reverse complement strand
CGCCGCACCGCACGAGCCGACTCCAGCGCGCAATCCACCGCCCGCACGGCGAGCCCGAAGGTGGCGAAGAAGGCGTCGCCGGCGGTGTCGACCTCGCGGCCGTCGAAGCGCGCGATCTGGGTGCGGATGGCGGCGTCGTGCTGCTCGAGCAGCTCACGCCAGCGCTTGTCGCCGAGGCTGGTCGCGAGTTCGGTCGAACCGATGATGTCGGTGAACATCACCGCGAGCATCGCTCGCGGAGCCGCCGGGTCCTCGACAAGCTTTTCCCACGGGGCCCGTGGATCGGCGAGGTCGGCGATCTCCTCCTCGCGAGGACTCGGACCTTCCCCTTCCATGCGGCAAGTCTCCGGCACGCACCACCAGGGTGCAAGGAGTCTAGGCCCCGGATGTATTGTGGTGCCTCCTCATGATCACGATCGCGCTCCGCTACGACCTGCGCGCCCCCTCGTGGGCCGCCACCCAGCATCCCGAGCTGTACAAGGCCTGCATCGAGCAGAGCGCCTGGGTCGACGAGCACGGCGTCGCCGACATCATCAGCCTGTCCGAGCATCACGGGATCGACGACGGCTATCTCTCCGCGCCGTTCGTCATGGCCGGTGCCGTCGCAGGTGCGACGAAGAAGATCCCGATCACGATCGCCGCGGCGCTCCTGCCGCTCCACGATCCCGTTCGCCTCGCCGAGCAGATCGCGGTGGTCGACCTCGCGAGTGGCGGCCGGGTGTCCTTCGTCGCCGGGGCCGGCTACAAGCGCTCAGAGTTCGAGATGGCCGGTGTTCCGTACAAGGGCCGCACCCAGATGATGGTCGACTACATCGAGGTCATGCGGAAGGCGTGGACCGGAAAGCCGTTCGAGTGGCAGGGTCGCACCATCCGCGTCACGCCGACGCCGAAGACCAAGCCGCACCCGCTGATCCTGGCCGGCGGCTCGAGCGAAGGCTCGGCCCGGCGCGCCGCGCGCTTGGGGCTTCCATTCTTCCCCGGCGTGGGCGACCCGAAGCTGAAGGAGTTCTACGACGATGAATGCGCCAAGGTCGGCTTCGAGTTCGGCTTTTGCGTGATGCCGAAGGGACCCGGCTTCGTCCACGTGACCGAGGATCCCGACAAGGCGTGGGCGGAGATCTCACGCTACGCGTGGTACGACGCCGACACCTATCGCTCGTGGCAGGAAGGGACCCGCGCCGAAGTCCTCACGAGCGCGCCCGACGTCGATGCGCTGCGCTCCGAAGGTATCTACCGGGTCGTCACCCCCGACGAGTGCGTCGCGCTCGCCGAGGAGCTCACGCCCGGCGGCACGATCGTGCTCCACCCGCTGCTCTGCGGGATGCCGGTCGAGCTCGGGTGGGGGAGCCTCGAGCTCTTCAAAGAAAAGGTTCTGCCACGGCTCCGGCCGGCCTGACAAATCTGACGACCCGTCAGATACAATCCGTCCATGGCCACCGACCTGGCCGAACTGGTCGATCCCCGGCGGACCGCGCTCGTCACGCAGGAGTGTCAGAACGGCGTGATCGGCGAGGCCGCCGTGTTCCCCGCGCTCGCCGAGGCGGCCCGCCGCGAGATGATCCCGAACGCCGCGCGCCTGGTGAAGGCGGCGCGCGCGGCCGCGGTTCCGGTCGTCCACTGCCTGGCTCTGCGCCGCCCGGACGGGCTCGGATCGAACACCAACGCGCGCCTGTTCGGCGCCGCAAGGAAGGCGCCGGTCGCGCTCACCCCCGGCTCGGAAGCCGCTCGCGTGATCGACGAGATCGGGGTCGAGGACTCCGACGTCGTCCTCACGCGACTCCACGGCGTCGGCCCGATGTCGGGAACCGACCTGGACGCGGTGCTCCGCAACCTCGGCGCAAAGACGATCGTGGGGATCGGCGTGTCGGTCAACGTGGGGATGACGAATTTCGTGATGGACGCGGTGAACCTCGGCTACCAGTTCGTGCTACCGCGCGACGCCGTCGCCGGGGTGCCCGACGAGTACGCGAACGCGCTCATCGACAACACGCTGGCGCTGCTGGCGACCGTGGTGACCACCGAGGAGCTGGTGGCGGCGTGGAACCGATGAGCGCCGCGAAACAGCAACCGGAGGTGGACGAGGAGGTGCGCGCCCTCGACGGTCGCACGCCGGGACGTCGAGGACGAGCCACGCGCGAGAAGCTGCTGAAGTGCACGAGCGACCTGCTCGAGAAATCGTCGTACCGCGATCTCACGATCATCGACATCGCGAAGTGCGCCGGGACGTCGCCGGCCACCTTCTACCAATACTTCCAGGACGTCGAGGGCGCGATCCTGGTCTTGGCCGAGGAGATGGCGTCGAACGGCAAGAGCTTGACGTCGCTGATCCGCGATTCGGATTGGAAGGGCCGCAACGGCGGCGAGACCGCGCTCGCGCTGGTCGACGAGTTCCTCGGCCTGTGGGAGCGGCATCGCCCGATCCTGCGCGTCGTCGACCTCGCGACCGCGGAAGGCGATCTGCGTTTCCAGAACATCCGCACGCGTCTGCTGAACGAGGTGACGCTCGGGCTCCGCGATGTGATCGAGGACTTCCGCTCCTCCGGGAAGCATCCCCGCGACACCGAGGCGATGGCGCAGGCGGCGACGCTGGTTTCGATGCTCGCCCACGTCGCCCAGCATCGGTACGGTTTCGAGTTCTGGGGGATCCGCCTCGACGACATCCGCAAGAGCCTGGCGCGGATCCTGCACTCGGGGCTGACGGGGAAGCGGGCGCCTGAGGCATAGTGGCGTCGGATCGGAGGGAGGACGCCATGGCGGGCAAGCCGTTCGAAGGGGTCGTCGGCCGTACGTTCGAGGACTCGGTCGCGTGGTGGCCTCCGCTCCCCAGTCCGCCGAAGGACGCGCCGAACGTCGTGATCGTCGTGCTCGACGACGTGGGGTACGCGCAGGTCGGCTGCTTCGGGTCCGACATCGCGACGCCGTGCTTCGACGGTCTTGCGGCCGGCGGTCTGCGCTACGCCAACTTCCACACCACCTCGTTGTGCTCGCCGACGCGCGCGGCGTTGCTCACCGGCAGGAACCATCACGCGAACGGGATGGCTCGCATCGTCGAGCTTCCCCAGGGATTCCCCGGCTACGACGCGACGATCCCGAAAGAGAACGGGTTCGTGTCGGAGATCCTGCTCCGGAATCACTACGCGACCTTCGCCGTCGGGAAGTGGCATCTCACGCCGGCGACGGAGATGACGATGGGCAGCCCGCGCGATCGCTGGCCGCTGGGCCGGGGCTTCGAGCGCTTCTACGGATTCATGGGCGGGGAGACCGACCAGTACCACCCCGACCTCGTCTACGACAATCATCAGATCGATCCCCCGCGAACCCCGGAAGAGGGCTACCACCTGACGGAGGATCTCGCGGACCACGCCATCTTGTTCCTCCAGGATCTGCGCGCGACGTACCCGGCGAAGCCGTTCTTCCTCTATCTCACTCCCGGGGCCTGCCACGCTCCGCACCAGGCGCCGGCCGGCTACATCGACGCGTACCGCGGGGCGTTCGACCTCGGTTGGGACCGCTGGCGCGAGGCCGTCTTCGCGCGCCAGACGGCGTCGGGTTTGCTGCCGCCGGGGTCGGAGCTTTCGGCGCGGCCATCGTGGGTTCCGGCGTGGGATGACCTCTCCGCCGACGAGCGCCGCTTGTATGCGCGGATGATGGAGGTGTACGCGGGCTTCTTGACGCACACCGACGTCCAGATCGCGCGCGTCCTGGACTTCATCGCGTCACTCGGCGAGCTCGACGACACCATCGTGATCGCGATGAGCGACAACGGCGCGAGCGCCGAGGGAGGGCCGGGCGGGACGTTGAACGAGCAATACTTCTTCAACTTCCAGCCGGAGAGCCTCGAGGAGAACCTGCGTCGCATCGACGATCTTGGGACGCCCCGGGCGAACAATCATTACCCCTGGGGATGGGCATGGGCGGGCAACACGCCGCTCAAGCGCTTCAAGCGTGACACCCACGAGGGCGGCGTCGCCGACCCCTTGATCGTCCACTGGCCGGCGCGGCTGGGGCGGCCCGGCGAGACGCGCCACCAATACGTGCACGCGATCGACGTGTTCCCGACGTTGCTCGACGTGATCGGGATCGAAGCGCCCGCCGAGATAAACGGCGTGGAGCAGAGCCCGGTCCAGGGGTCGAGCTTCGCCGAGACGCTCACCGACGCGCGCGCCCCGAGCCGGCACCGCACCCAGTACTACGAGATGCTCGGCTCACGGGCGATCTATCACGAGGGCTGGAAGGCGGTGACGTTCCATCCGGCGCCGTTCATCGCCTACGACGGAACCGATGTGAGCAAGCCCTTCGACGACGACGCCTGGGAGCTGTATCACGTGGCCGAGGATTTCTCGGAGATCCACGACGTCGCCGCCGAGCACCCCGAGAAGCTCGCCGAGCTCCAAGCGCTCTGGTGGGAGGAGGCGGGGCGCTATCAGGTGCTTCCGCTGAACAACCAGCCCTGGCTGTATGGCGACGAGCGATTCCGGCGGGAGCGGCACGTGTACTACCCGGGCACCGGCTCGCTCCCGCAGGTGATCGCGCCGAACCTGCGCAACCGATCGTTCCAGATCGCCGCGGAGCTGGACGTTCCCGCGACCGGAGACGTTCAGGGAAGCGTGGTCGCGCACGGCAGCCATTCCGGCGGGTACGCGCTCTACCTCGCCGGTCGCCGGCTCCACTACGTTTACAACTTCCTCGGCTCCCAGATCACGACGATCTCCGCCAGCGTCGAGCTTCCGCCGGGCCCGGTCGTCGTGCGTGCCGTGTTCACGCCGACGGGATCCTTCAAGGGCGACATGCAGCTGCTTTACGGCGACGTCCCGGTGGGGCAAGGACACATCCCGAAGACGACACCCGTCACCTACGGGATGCAAGGCTTCGCGGTTGGTTACCTCCCGGCCGGACCCCTCAGCCCGGTGTGCCAAGGAAAGTTCGAGGTGACCGAGGGCGTGCTCCGGCGGGTGGTGATCGAGATCATCGGCCGGCCCGAGCGGAACGAGGGCGCCGAGGCGCGTGCCGGGCTCGCGATGCAGTGAATCGCGCGGGCGCTAACCGCTCCAGCGCTCGCCGATCGCTTTGAGGGTTTCGGCCGCCGCGTCCGCGCTCGGCGCGAGCGGCGCCACCACCGGGATCGTCACGCCCGCGTCAACGTACTCGCGCAGCCGCGCGACCACCTCGTCCGTGGTCCCGACCACGAACAGGTCGTCCGCGATCCGATCGCTGAACGCCTTGCCCATGGCTTCGCGGTCTTTGGCCTTCGCGGCGACGGCGATCGCTTCCGCCTCTTCCTCGTACCCCATCCAGCGATAGAACTTGTTGTAGACGCTCGTCGCCACGTACGGGGCGAACACCATCTTTAGGATCGACTTCGCCGACGCGGCGTCGTCGGTCACGAGACAGAACAGTCGCGCCATCACCGGGAAGTCCGACGGCAGCTCACGCCCGGCCTCCTTCGCCCCCGCGCGCACCTCGTCGAGCATGGCCGGCACGTGGTGCGGCGCGATCTGATTGATGCAGAGCCCATCGCCGAGCTCGCCGGCCAGCCGCAGAGACTTCGGGTTCAGCGAGCCGAGGAACAGCGGCACCGGCGCCGGTGGGGGAGTCGGCGTCTTGTAGCCGCCGATCTTCACGTAACGCCCGTCGTAGGTCGAACGCTCGCCGCGCAGGATCGGGCGCAGCGCCTCAACCGCTTCCCGCAGGTTCGTCAGCGGCTTGTCGAACGGCTGGCCGCCGAAGCGCGAAACGAGCACCTCCGACGATGCGCCGACGCCGAGCGCGAACCGTCCGCCCGTCAGCTGCGCCATCGAGACCGCCGTCATCCCGAGCACGAACACCGATCGCGTCTGCACCGGAACCACTCCGACCCCGAGGTCGTAGTCGGTCGTCGCGGCCAGCGCGCCGAGCATCGTGAACGCGTCGGGGCCGTCGACCTCGGCCCCCCACGCCGACCGGTAGCCCCAGTCCCATGCCCGGCGGGCGACCTCGAGGGATTCCCGGGCCGAGGAACCCGGCAATTGCGCGTTCACGGCGAGCGCGGTGTCGATCATCGCCGGGACGCTATCAGAAGCGGGACGTTAGACGGCTCTCGGATCGACCACGATGAAACCCTCGCGCCGCGCCGCGTCGTTGAGGCGGGAATCTTGACTCACGAAGTCGAGCATCGAAGGGATCCCCTCGCTCGCCTGCAGCGCTGCAGCGAGCTGAAGCGCATCGGCGACACGGAGGTCGTGCGTACGAAGCAGCCGCCGGGCGGAGCGGCGGACGGTTGCTCCCGGACCCACCTCGTCCCAACCCGAAGCGAACGCGTCGAGACGCTGGAGCGACTCGCTGATCTCCTCCGGGTCGGCGCCTGTTCGTTCCACGCGAGCGACGGCCGAGACGCACTCGAGCTCGGCTCCCCACCAGACGAACATCCGACCATCGTCGCTATGGATCGAGCGCGCCGAGCGTGAAGTGTTCTCTTCACGCAGAAGCGGGATGATCGCCGACGGATCCCAGAACCTCATCGTCCTTCCCGGCGCTCCTCGAGCAGGAACTCGACCGCGCTGACCCCGGGCTTGCCCTTCGGAGGCGGCGTCTCGAGCAGCCACTTTGGGTATCGACCCGTGCCCCGGCGGATGATCCCTGCGCGCTCTAGTCGCGCGAGCCGGCCCTCGTCGTCATGGGATCGCTGTGCGGGCTCGAGCCGAGCGACCGGGATCCCGCGATCGACGATCACAACCGTCTCGCCGGCCTTGACGATGTCGAGCAGGGCGCTGAGCTTGTTCTTCGCCTCGGTTATTGTGGCTATTCTCATATAGCTAGAATAGCTAGATTCAGCTGGAGCGGCAAGGGACGGCCCTTCGCGCCAGTCAGGCAAGTTGACGTCAACTTTGTCTGACAATTGTCTGACAGCCTCCATGAGGCCCGCAGCTCCCATACCACTCGGATCCGGCTTGACACCCTCGGTCACCGTTGGGGATACTGCCGTTCGCCAGGCGTACCAGCCGTTTGCCAGAGCGAAACACCGAGGGAGGCCGTCATGAAGCTGGACCTTCTGTACGAGATCGACGTCCCCAAGCCGTGGGCCAAGCCTCACCCCTACGGCCAACGCGAGGCCGAGCAGAAGGCGTACAAGGAAGCGATCGAGCAGATAAAGCTCGGGGACCGGGTCGGCTTCCAGACCGTCTGGTGCGTCGAGCATCACTTCCGTGAGGGGCGCTCGCATTCGCCGTCGAGCGAGGTCGTGCTCGGCGCGCTCTCCCAGGCGACCGAGAACATCCGGCTGGGCTTCGGCGTGACGCTCATGCCGTTCGGCTTCATCCATCCGGCGCGCGTCGCCGAGAAGGTCGCGACCGTCGACGTGCTGTCAGGCGGACGGGTCGAGTGGGGGACCGGCCGCTCGACTCCGATGGAGCAGACGGCGTTCGGTGTCGACCGCGAGCGCAGCCGTGACCACTGGAAGGAAGCGATCGAGATCGTTGTCGGCATGTGGGAGAACGAGTACTTCGAGTACCACTCTCCGAGCTTCGACTTCCCGCGCCGCATGGTGACTCCGAAGCCGGTGCAGGATCCGCACCCGCCGGTGTGGATGGCCGCGACGAGCCAGGGCTCCAGCGCCGTCGCCGGCAAGATGGGCCTCGGCCTCCTCTCGTTCGCGATCATGCAGCCGATCTCGAAGATGGCCGAGCACATCCGCGACTACCGCGCCGCGCAGGAGACCGCGAAGCCGCTCACGCGTATCCAGAACAACCGCGTCGCTGCGTACACGCTCGTTCACTGCGCAGACACGTTCGCGCAGTGCGAGGAGAACGGCATCTGGGACAGCGTGTGGTGGTGGTACAAGAACCTCGCCGAGTTCACGCTCGAGTGGGAATTCCCGCACTTCTCGCAGGAAGAGAAGGACCAGATCTTCCCGCTGCTCCGCAAGCACGCGACGGGCGACCTCGATCCGAAGACCTTCCACGAGGGCGACATGATCATCGTCGGCGATCCCGATCAGTGCCTCGAGAAGATGATCAAGTACGCCGAGCTCGGCGTGGATCAGCTGATCTGCTACTCGCAGTTCGGCTACCTGTCGCACGAGTCGATCATGCGGTCCATCGAGCTGTGCGGGACCAAGCTCATCCCCGAGCTGGAGCGACGCGACATCCAGGTCGAGGTCAAGACGGTCGCGAAATAGCGGTGACGAGCACCGACGACACCTCGGTCCCGTCCTACCTCGACCTAGTCAAGCTCGAGGGGCGCGGGTTCATCGTGGTCGGGGCCGGGCAGGGGATCGGCCGTCAGGCGACGCACGCGCTGGCTCAGGCCGGCGCGAAACTGTTCCTGATCGACAACCAGGACACGCTCGCTAAGGAGATCGCCGACGAGGTCGGCGGTACGCCCTGGGTCGCCGACGCGCGCGACCGCGGCGAGGTCGAGCGGGCCGTCGCCGAAGCGCGCGGCAAGCTCGGCCGTGTCCACGGGCTCGTCGACATCGTCGGGATGGCGCGCTGGGGCCAGCTTCTGGAGGCCGGCGACGAGGACTGGGACTGGACGTTCGGCATGGTCCTGCGCCACGCGTTCTTGTTCTCGCAGGCGGTGGGCAAGGCGATGGTCGAGGACGGCGGCGGCGTGATGACCTTCGTCGCGAGCGTGAGCGGGGTCACGAGCGCGCCGGGACACGCGCCCTACGGCGCGGCGAAGGCCGGGCTCATGTCGTGGATGCGGACGATCGCGGTGGAGCTCGGGCCGAAGGGGATCCGCGCGAACGCGGTCGCGCCCGGCGGGGTTTTGACTCCGCGCGTCGCCAGGATGATCGGCGAGGAAGGCCGGAAGGCGCAGGAGCCCAACGTTCCGCTACGGCGCATGGCCATCCCGTCGGACGTCGCGAGTGCGATCCTTTACCTGTCGAGCGACCTGAGCTCGTTCGTCAACGGTCAGACGCTGATCGTCGACGGGGGCGTCATCGCGAAGTTCGGCTACGCGACCCCCTAAGCCGATGGAGCCCGACCCGTTCATCCGCGGCCAGGCCTGGCCCGGCACGCCCAAGGTGCCGTACCCGCGCGCGAAGCCATCGGACGCGTTCCGGCTCCCGGTCGACACCTGGACGCAGGCGCAGATCCCGGTCGGCGTGCGGCTCGAGCTCGTCGGCGACGCCGAGCAGGTCGAGATCTCCTACGAGACGCGCGGCGCGGACTCGGGGATCCGCGGCGAGGCCGGCGTGACGTTCCAGCTCTGGCGCGGCGGCACGCCGGTGGACGAGGAGAAGGCCGAGCATCCCGAGGGAACCGTGCGCCTGAGCATGGGATCGGGTTCCGCGGACGAGCCTGCGATCGTCTATCTGCCGGAAGGGATGCGGCCCGCGCTCCGCGACGTCGCCGGCGTCGGCGGCGAGATCGAGCCCGCGCCGCTGCAGCCCCGATGGCTCTGCTACGGCGACTCGATAGCCGAAGGATGGCTTGCGAGCCGGGCCGCGTACGCGTGGCCCGCGATCGCCGGGCGCGAGCAGGGGCTCGACGTTCTCAATCTCGGCTACGCGGGGTCGGCGCGCGGTGAGATCGTGTCGGCCGAGCACATCGCGGAGCTCGACGCGGCCGTCATATCGATCACACACGGGACCAATTGCTGGCAGCGGATCCCCCACTCGATCGGCATGTTCCGCGAGATCACCGACGCCTTCTTGAGCGTCGTCCGTCAAGGACATCCCGAGACGCCGATCCTGGTCGCCTCGCCGATCCTCAGAGCCGACGCAGAGGAAGCGCCGAACCGTTTGGGCGCGACGCTCGCCGACCTCCGGGGAACGATGGAGAAGGTCGTGGCGCGCCGCATCGACGACGGCGACGACCGTATACGCTTCATCGACGGGCTTCCGATCGTCGCGGAGTC
The DNA here is from genome assembly GCA_040905475.1 of Actinomycetota bacterium. Classification (NCBI taxonomy): domain Bacteria; kingdom Bacillati; phylum Actinomycetota; species Actinomycetota bacterium. Next base: position 9,448 of record JBBDRM010000144.1, on the reverse strand, counting down.
ACAGCTTTCCGACGGCATCCACCCGAACGACGAAGGTCATCGCGCGATCGCGGCGGCTCTCGGGCCGGTCGTTCGAGAGATGATCGGCTGATGGCTCGCCGCGCCCCCGCCGTCGAGCGCGCCGTCGCGGTGCTCAACTACCTCGCGGCGCATCCGGGCGAGCGGTTCTCGCTCTCGGAGATCGCGCGAGACCTCACACTCAACAAGGCGACACTGCACGCGATCCTCGGGGCGCTCACCGACGCGGGATACCTCTCGCGCGATCCGGAGCAGAAGACGTACGGACTCGGGCCGGCGCTCGTCGCGCTGGGCAACGCTGCGCTGAGCACGTTCTCGGTCGCCGACTACGCGCTCCCGGAGATGCAAGCGCTCACCGAAGAGCTCGGGCTCGACTGTGTCGCGTCGGCCGCCATCCGCGACGAGATCGTGATCCTCGCTCGAACCGGCACGCCGCGTCCGTTCGGCATCAACGTTCAGCCGGGCCAGCGATTGCCGCTCGCTCCGCCGCTCGGGACGGTGTTCGTCGCGTGGTCGTCGGACGCCGTGATCGACCGATATCTGGCGCGCGTCGGCCCGCCGTCGCCGGCGCAGCGTCTCGAACGGTATCGCCGGGCGATCACCGCCGTGCGAGCGCGCGGTTATTCGGTCGGCCTGGAGGGCCCTCCGCCGCCCACCCGGCCACGCGACGCCCGCCGAACCGCCCACGCGCCGACGTTGGAGGAAAGCGTCCGAAGCGTTGAGATCGAGGAGTACGCGCTCATCGACCTCGACCGTGCGTCGTCGTACCGGTTGAACCACATCGGCGCGCCGATCTTCGGACCGGATGGCGCAGTGGGGGTCGGATTGTTCCTGATCGGGTTCGCCGGTGTCGTTCCCGCGGAGCGGGTGCCCGAGTACGCAGCCCGCCTGCGTTCGGCGTGTGAGCGGGTAACAAAAGCCGTTCACGGCCGCGAACCGGACGAACTACCCGCCGGCTGACGCGGTTCATTCCACTCCTCCTCATCCCCGCGGCCGGTTCGTCCGATAAGCATCGTGACTAGCCCGCGCGGGCTATTTCGCTGCTAATCGCGATGCGGTTGCATTACGGCATAACCAAGAAAAAGGGGATGGCGCAACGACGTATCCGCTAGAGGTGGAGCAAACCCCGCAGCCGTCCGGCGACGGATCGGATGGTGCGCGTCTTGCGGACATCCTTTCGACCGTCTCTCACGAGCTGCGAACCCCGGCGACCTTGATCGTCGGACTCGCGTCGACGCTGACAGCGAACCGTGAGCGCATGACCTCGAGTCAGGTGTCCGATGCCGTGGCACGTCTCGAACGGCAGGCCAAGCGTATGGTGCGTCTGCTCGACGACCTGCTCGACGCGTCAAGGGTCGGGACGGGCCACAAGCTCCAGCTCGCGATGCTGAGCGTCAACCTCGCCGCCGCCGTCGAGGGCGCGCTCGCCGCGGCCGCACCTCCTTCGCACGTGAGCGTCACCACGAAGATCGCGGCCGATGTGAACGTCTACACCGACCCGTACGCTCTGGAGCGCTCGTTGGTGAACCTGTTGCGCAACGCGTTCCGCTACGGCGGTCCGAACGTAGCCGTCGAGGCGCGGCCGTCCATCGGTGGGGTTGCGCTGTCGGTGTCGGACGACGGAGCAGGCGTCGCACCCGAGATCGTGCCCCATCTCTTCGAACCGTTCCACGCGTCGGCCGGCGGCACCGGCTTGGGCTTGGTCATCGTCCGCGCGATCGCCGAGGCGTCGGGGGGAGACATCTCCTACGAGCCCGTGCAGCCGACTGGCGCGCGATTCACCTTGCGCCTGCGCGATGAAGCACGCCGGCCGGATCCGCAACCGAGGCCCAGGGCCCCGGTCTCGGATGAGACGCCGATGATCCTCATCGTCGACGACGAACCCGATGTCCTCTTCTTGCTCCGGCTCACGCTCGAGCACGCGGGATATCGGGTCGAGGAGGCGCCACACGGCGCGGCTGCGCTGGAGGCGATCCGGCGTCTGCTGCCGGATCTCGTGATCACCGACCTGATGATGCCGGTGGTCGACGGCCGCGAGCTCATCCAGCGCTTGCGCGAGGGAGCCGAAACCGCGGAGCTTCCGATCATGCTGCTCAGCGCCAGCCCCGATGATCGGTCGGGCGCCGACCGCGTGATGCGGAAACCGTTCGACCCTCGGCAACTGATGCGCGCGATCGAAGAGCTCGTTGGGGGGGAAGAAGCATGAGGCGGATCTCGACCGGCATCGCCGAGCTCGACCTCGTTCTGCACGGCGGACTGATGCCCGGTTCGCTCGCCGTGCTCGCCGGGGCGCCGGGCAGCGGGAAGACGATCCTCGCGCAACAGGTCTGTTTCGCGAACGCGCACCCCGACGCGAAGGCCATCTACTACACGACGCTGTCCGAGCCGCATTCGAAGCTCGTCGACCATCTCGATGGCTTCTCGTTCTTCGATCCCGGCGCGATCGGGAAGTCGGTGGAGTTCCGTCACCTCGCGTCGCTGGCCACCGGCGACAACGTCACCATGGCCGACGTCACGACCGAGGTTGTGCGCCAGGCGTTTGAGCAGCGGCCGTCGGTCATCGTCATCGACTCTAGTAAAGCGCTTCACGAGGCCGAGGGACAGGGGTTCCGCAAGTCGATCTATGAGCTCGCAAGTCGCGTAGCGCACACGGACGCGCTGCTGATGCTCGTCGGCGAGTACGAGCTGGAAGACATCAAGTCCGCCGCGGAGTTCGCGGTCGCCGACGCCATCCTCTACATGGCCAACGACGGATCCGGAAAGTCCGACCACCGCTGGCTGCGCGTGTCGAAGCTGCGCGGCTCGGACTACCTCGGCGGACGGCACACGTTCCGCATCGGTCAGACCGGCATCTCCGTGTACCCGCGGCCCGAGTCGACGCTGGCACCGCCCCAGGGCGAGTCCGAAGGTCGCATCTCCACCGGGTTCCCGGGGCTCGACGAGATGATGAAGGGCGGTGTCCCGACCGGGAGCGTGACGATCGTGGCCGGGCCGTCCGGCGCGGGCAAGACGGTGATCGGACTGCAGTTCCTGACCGAAGGCCTGACGCGGGGCGAGCCGTGTCTGTACGTGTCGTTCCAGGAAAGCGAACGTCAGCTCCTCGACAAGGCCCGCCACTTCGGCTGGGGCTTGGCCGACGCGGCAGCATCCGGTGCTCTCACGGTCACGCACGTGCAGCCCGTCGAGCTAGGCCTCGACGTAGTCGCAGCCGAGATCCGGCGCGCGGCGGTGGCGACCGGCGCCAAGCGGGTCGTCATCGACAGTATCGCCGAGCTCGAACACGGCGCGGACCGGGACCGATTCGCCGACTACCTGTGGGCGCTCGTCGGATCGCTTCGCCACGGCGGCGCAACCACCATCCTGACGAGCGAGACGTCGGCATTCTTCGGGCCGGCGTTCGAGCTCGCCCACGGGCTCTCCTATGTTGCCGACAACGTCGTGCTGCTCCGCTACACCGAACTCGATTCGGAGATCCATCGGGCGCTCGTCGTAGTGAAGATGCGTGAGAGCGACCACGTGAAGAGCCTCGTCGAGTTCGAGATCACGTCCCAAGGCGCGAAAGTCCTTGGGAAGTTCGCCGGCGTCTCCGGCGTGCTTTCCGGTAGCCCGACCCCAACGGAGCAGCGCTTCAAAGAATTCTTCGGCAAATAGGAGAAGACGATGCGGACGAGCCAGCTCACGACCACCTACATCCAAGCGCTCATCTTCGCGGCGCTCGGATTTCGGTGTGTTGTTGCATACGCTCGAGAGCGCGACCGGCGCTCCGCCGATCTCGCGTGGGCGGCAGGGCTGTTCGGCCTCTCGTCCCTGATCTCGGCGGTCAGCTCGACCATCTGGGATCAAACGCAGCTCGAGCAACCGCCGCGCGCGCTCACACTCCTATCCAGCGCGATCATCTTCCTCTCCATCTACGCGTTCCTGCGGTTCCTGTCCGACTTCATCCCGTTCCCGAAATGGGTCCACGCGGTCATCATCGCCGCGACCGCGGGCAACATCGTGCTGTCCGTGATCGAACGGCCCGACTTCCGATTCGATCCCCAGATAGGCATCGTGCCGATCGCCGGGGTCGACAACCCGATCAGCTACCGGGCCTACATCGGGTACGTGTTGCTCTACCTGGCGGCGGCGTTCGGGGTGCTTGCGCTGGCGTTCGCGATGTACGGGATACGGACGGCCGGTTTGGCGCGCTTCCGGATGCTCTCCATCGCGTCGGGGTTCTTCCTGCTCTTCGTGATCATCGGGCTTCTGCCGCGCCTGCTGTTCGGCAACCCGAGCCTCGAGACGATACGGACCCTCACGGACATCGCCCGGTACGTTGCGTTGCTCGCGGCGCCACTTCTGTTCCTGGGCTTCGCGCCCCCGGAGTGGGTCAGACGCCGCGTCGGCCGAGGCGAGCCCAGCGGGCCGCCGCTCGACCGAAGGGTGCGAGGAGCTGCCTAACCCGTCACGCGGACGGGCCGAACCACGCGTCGAGTCGCTCGCGCTCGAAGCGGGCTTTCTCCTCCAGGTGCGCGCGCGACGGCGGGGTGAGCTCGACGTCGGGCGCGGGCTCCGCGAGGAAGTTGCCGCGCACCAGCATCGCTTCGCCGTTGCCGACCTCGAGGAAGCAGAACCCCTCTCCGTCGAAGGTCGTCTCCGGATCCCGACCTGCCAGGCGCGCGGCGATGCGCTCGGCGACGACCTCTCCCTCACCTTCGGCGAACACGCCGGCCTTCGGGACCGGCTGGCCGTTGGCCATGGGGATCCCCGTGACGTCGCCGACCGCGTACACGCCGTCGAATGAGGTCTCGAGCGTGCGCGGATGAGCCTTCACCCAGCCGCCTTTCTCGGCGAGCCCCGCGTCGACGACGACGGACGGAACGCGATGCGGGGGTACGGCGAGGAGCAGATCGAAGGGGATCTCGTCGCCCTCGAGCACGACGCGGCCCGGCTCGACCCCCAAAGCCTTGGTGTTCGGGCGGAACGCGATCCCCACGCCGGCGAGCCGTCCGTCGATCGCCTCACAGCCGCCCTTCCCGAGCACCGGAAGCGACATCGGCTGCGGCGTGAAGACCGTCCAATCCAGTCGCGCTCCGCGTGCCTCGGCGGCTTCCCGCGCGAGCAGCGCCAGCTCGTACGGCGCCGGAGCACATTTGTACGGTGCGCCGAAGATGCCCACGACCGCCCGTCCGCGCTCGATCGTGGCCAGCGCATCGGCGGCCGCCGGGATCCCGTCCGTCGAGTACACGTTGTGTCCGTGCTCGGCCAATCCCGGCACCGCGCCGGGAACGACTTCGGCGCCGAGGGCGACGAGGAGAGCGTCGGCTTCGATGCGCCCACCGCCGACCTCTGCGGCACGGCCGGCCGGGTGGATCCGCGTCACGTCGTCCTGCAAAACCCGGATGCCTTTGGCTTCGAGCGCCGACAGCGGACGCGCGCCCGCCTCGAGCGGCTCGCGGCCGATCACGGCCATGGTCTTGCGGAAGCCCATCGCGAAATGGGTCCGGCGGTCGGCGAGAACGATCTCGTCCTCGTCGGGTAGCAGCTTCCGTAGCCGGTTGGCGGCCGCGACGCCGCCGAACCCGCCGCCGAGGATCAGCACGCGATGAGTCATCGGACCATTGTGGCTGCCGGGGTTCGGCCTGGCCAATCCAGGATCAGGGGACGAGCGTGAAGCCCTGTGCGGCGAAATCCCGGTCGAACGTGAATGCGTGATCGATCCCCTCGCGGCGCATGATCTCGAAGCTGACCCAGTCCACGAGGGAGGCTCGTCGCCGGACCGCTGCGAGGAAAGCCGAGACGGCCGCGCGGTGGATCTCCTGGTCCACCCACCGGATGGCGATCGACGGCAGGAGATCCTCCAAGAACGATCGTGCCGGGACCGGACCCAGACGGCGATGGACGAGGGCCACGGTCTCCGCGACGGCGTAGTTGTGGGTGATAAGGGACCGAGGGGATCCTTCGAAGAACGCTCGTGCTCGCGCGTGCGCCTCATCGTCCCGATCGAGCAGGGCGAAGAGGGCGGACGTGTCGATGAAGATCACTCGTCGAGCAGGGTCTCGACGAAGTACTCGTCGTGCTTCCGGCTAACGTCGCTCAGTCCTGAGCGACCCTTGCCTAAGGCGGAAAGCGCGCGCCGGTAGCGTGCATCTCCCTCACCACGCTGCAGGAGCGACTCGTCGATCGCGCGACGGATCAATTCGGCCATCGAGACGCCTTGCTCCGCTGCGAGCCTCCGTAGGGCCGCGGCTTGCGACTCCTCGAGCTGGATCTGCGTCCTGATCATGTAAGCATGATAACACTTATCGCTTACACGATTACATGGTGGACAGCCGTGCGACCCCTCGGGTTGGATCGCCGACCAGCGAGATGAACCCCGCCTCGAGCGTCGTGGGCGTCCATCGCTCGAGCAAGTCGGGACACGCCGGCGCAACGCCGGAGCGGCTGGCGTCGTCGACGGCCCGACTGATCCCGAGCACCTCGTCCAGGAGATCGTGCGCCTGCGGGTCCAGCTGGTGGAGATCGTCGGAAAGCACGACTATTCCCCCCGACGCCGCGACCGCGTGAGTCCAGGCCAGCCGCTGTCGCCCGGTCAGTCGCGTCCCCCTTCGTCGCAACACGAGGCAGTCGGGATCGTTGAGCCACAGACGGCGATGCATGAATGATCGCGCGAGCGTGTTCCGCCAGGCGTTGAGGATCGCGGGAGCATCGTCGCCACCGCCGCCCACCGATCGGCGTGGCGTCCAGTACGGTGCGATATCGGGCCCGATCCGCATGCCGTCGACCACGCCGATGCAGGGTCCGAGCGGTGCACCGCATCCGAGGATGAACGCCTCGTCACCGGTTCCGCGCCGCAGGGCATCGAACCCCAAGCGAACGCGTTCCGCGGGGGTGCGGGAAGGGTCCCGCGCATCACCGGGGAGGGCGGGCGCGTACGTGAAGTCCAGCTTCAAGTAACGCCAACCCATGCCGACCAGCGTGTGGGTCAGCGCTTCCAAGTGGGAGAGAACGTCGGGATGGGTCGTATCCAGGACGTGTTGTTCCCCGCCCCAGGCGGCGTTGACCAGACCGACAACGGGTGTGCCCGCGGGGGTACGGACGATCCAATCCGGATGATCGGCTGCCACCCGCGACCGGGGTGAGACGAGGAACGGCGCAAGCCAGAGGCCGGGAACGAAACCGGCGGAGGCGACGTCCGCTGCGATCCGCTCAAGCGAGGACGAGAAGGCGTCCGAGCATCTCAGCCAGTCGCCGATCTGTGTCTGGTAGCCGTCGTCGAGCTGGAACACCTCGATCGGCCAGTCCCCGGCGTCTGCGAGGTTGGCTCGCAACACGTCCTCGGTGACGTCACCGAAGTACTGGTACCAGGAACACCATCCGACTCGATGGCTCGCGTCGCGGCGAGCTCGTGAAGCCTGCCCCGCCCATGCCGCCCAATGCTGCAACAACTCGGCGGGCTCACCTCTCTCGATCTGGATCGCGTGTAACGTCCGGCTTTCCCCCGGCCCGAGGACGGCTCCACCCAGATACGCCTCGGCCACGATCTCGGCTCCGCGGACACGGAACCTGCCGTCGTGGCGGTCGCCGCCGTCGAAGCCCAAACAGAAAGCTCCGTCGGGATCACCGACGAGCGTGACCAGCTCGCTGCGTGGATCGGACGGGTCTGCTCTATCAGGGCTCAGCAGTGCGCCGCCGGCCCTGTTTGAACCGCGGGCACGAAGGGGAGCTTCCGCCGGGATCGGCCCGCCGCCGGAAGGCGACCAGGACTGCCATCCGTTCCGGAACCAGCGTGTCGGCGTACGGCCGGTCGTGCGCCAGCGAAGGAGAACGCGATCGACCACGACCGGAGCCGGGCCCTCGTTGGCGACGGACCAGGTGATGACACCGTCATCCGTGCTCGTCTCGACGACGCAGCCCGCCGGCGCGTCGGCGTCGAGAAACTCGAGATCCACCACACGCCTCCGCAGCGCGGCTTACGCGGCCGACGCGGTCAAACCATCGCCTGGCCGCCGTTGGCGCGCCAGATGTTGCCCGTCGAGAAGCGCGAGGCGTCGGATGCGAGGTAGAGGATCAGGTAGGCTTGGTCGATCGGCTCTCCGACGATCCCCAACGGCGAAAGCTTCTTCATCCTTCCGACGAATGCGTCGTAGCGCTCCTGGTTGATCGAGCCGTCGGGCTCGTAGATGTGCCGCGCGGTGAAGCCCGATACCGTCATGCCCGGCGCAACCGTGTTGACCCGGATCCCGTAACGGCCGACCTCGAACGCGAGCGTCTTGGTCATCTGTGCGACGCCGGCCTTGGTGATCGCGTACACGCCGTACGCCGGCGCCGGCGTGTCGATCGCGGTCGACGAGACGTTGATGATCGAGCCCGACCCCTGCGGCTGCATGACGCGGATCGCGGCCTGACAGCCGAACAGAACGCCCTTGAGGTTGACGGAGATCACCTTGTCGAGCTCGGCCTCCGTTGCCTCGGTGAGCTTGCCGTCCGAGGCGATGCCGGCGACGTTGGCCATCACGTCCAGCCGGCCGAACTCGGAGACTGCCCGGTCGATGAGCGCGTCGACCTCCTCCTTGGACGAGATGTTCACGCGCTGGACGACCGCCTTGCCGCCGTCCTCGGTGATGAGCTTGACCGTCTGCTCGGCGGCGGCCTCGTCGATGTCGCCACACACCACGTTGGCGCCGGCGCCGGCGAGCACCTCGGCCGTCGCGCGCCCGATGCCGCTCCCGGCCCCGGTGACCACCGCGGTGCGGCCGGAGAGGTTGAAGATCGAAAGCGCGTCCATCCTGGAAACCCCCGTTCGAGATCTAACGACCCGTCAGATATCGGAGCATAGCCCCGGGCTTGACGCCGGTTCCAGGGAAGTCTACCTTAGGATTTGCGATTGTAACCACTCGTTCGCTAGAGCGAACGGAGCATCGAGAGGAGGCGCCGACCGGAGACGGCGGCGACCCGAGCAGGAGGGAACGATGGAGAGCGTGCGGCCCGTCGAGGACCCGTTCTCACGCATCGAGGACGCGATCGAAGCGATCCGTCGGGGCGAGATCGTCATCGTCGTGGACGATCCCGATCGCGAGAACGAAGGCGACTTCATCATGGCCGCCTCCAAGATCACCGCCGAAGCGGTCAACTTCATGGTCACCCACGGGCGCGGCCTGCTGTGCCTGCCGGTGACCGACGAGCGCGCCGCCCGGCTCGGTTTCCGTCCGATGGTCGAGGATGGTCGCTACGGCGACGGCACCGCGTTCACGGTCTCGATCGATCTGGCCGACCCGCCGGGCAACACCGGGATCTCCGCCCCCGACCGATCCCGATGCATCGAGCGCGCCGTCGCCCCCGACGCGCGCCTCGAGGAGTTCCGCACTCCGGGCCACGTGTTCCCGCTGCGCGCGCGCCCCGGCGGCGTGCTCGAGCGCGCGGGGCATACCGAAGCCGCCGTCGACCTCGC
>JBBDRM010000143.1:1292-19292 GCA_040905475.1 Actinomycetota bacterium | reverse complement strand
CTCGTTCGTGATCATGGACGAGAAGACCGTCTACGGCGTCCGCGACCCCTACGGCGTCCGGCCGCTGGTGATCGGGCGGCTCCCGTCGGGCGGCTGGGTGATCACCAGCGAGACCTGCGCGCTGGACATCGTCGGCGCTTCGTACGTCCGCGACGTCGAGCCCGGCGAGATCGTCGCCATCGACGAGCGCGGGCTCCGCAGCCGCGTGTACGCGAAGCCACAGTCCAAGCTCTGCATCTTCGAATACGTCTACCTCGCGCGGCCCGACAGCCTGATGTACGACCGCAGCGTCCACGAGGTTCGCCGCGAGCTCGGCCGGCTGCTCGCCGTGGAATCCCCCGCCGGCGCGGATCTGGTGATCGGCGTCCCCGATACCGGGCCGGTCGCCGCGGCCGGCTTCGCCGAGGCGAGCGGCATCCCGTACGGCGAGGGCATCGTGAAGAACCGTTACGTCGGACGCACCTTCATCCAGCCGACGCAGACGATCCGCCAGCTCGGCATCAAGCTCAAGCTCAACCCGCTGCCGTCGGCGATCAAGGACAAGCGGCTCGTCGTCGTCGACGACTCGATCGTGCGCGGGAACACGACGCAGCAGATCGTTCGCATGCTCCGCGAAGCCGGCGCGCGTGAGGTCCATCTGCGGATCACGAGCCCGCCGATCCGCTGGCCGTGCTTCTACGGCATCGACATGGCCACCAAGGCCGAGCTCGTCGCCACCGACCTCGCCGTCGATGAGATCCGCTCCTACATCGGCGCCGATTCGCTCGCCTATCTTTCGCTCGCCGGTCTGGTACGGGCCACCGGCAACTCCGCCGACAAGTTCTGCCGAGCGTGCTTCGACGGCATCTACCCCGTTCCGATCCCCGAGGACGCCGATCAGCAGAAGTTCGTGCTCGAAGAGCACATCTGAACGGGTGCGAGGAGTCGCGCCGTGACGCCGTCCTCCTACCGATCCTCCGGAGTCGACATCGAGGCGGGCGACCGCGCCGTCGAGCTCATGCGCGGCCACGTTTCGTCGACGCATCGCGCCGAGGTGCTCGGCGACATCGGCGGCTTCGCCGGAGCGTTCTCCGCGCGCTTCACCGGCATCGAGGATCCGGTGTTGCTCAGCGCGGCCGACGGGGTCGGCACCAAGCTCCTGATCGCGCAAACGCTCGACCGCCACGACACGGTCGGTATCGATCTGGTCGCGATGGTCGTCGACGATCTGGTCTGTCACGGCGCCGAGCCGCTGTTCCTGCTCGACTACATCGCATGCGGGAAGCTCGTTCCCGAGCGCATCGAGCGGATCGTCTCCGGGATCGCGAAGGGATGTCGCGAAGCCGGCTGTGCGTTGCTCGGCGGTGAGACGGCCGAGCATCCCGGCGTGATGGAACCAGACCTCTACGACCTCGCCGCGTTCGGGGTAGGCGTCGCCGGTCGCGGCGCGATGTGGGGCCCCGAGCGCGTGCGAGAAGGCGACGTCGTCATCGGTCTCGCGTCGAGCGGCCTCCATTCGAACGGCTTCTCACTTGTGCGCCGTCTCATCCTCGAGCACGACCTGCCGCTCGACGAGGGGATCCCCGAACTCGGCGGTTACACGCTCGGAGAAGAACTCCTCACCCCGACCCGGGTGTACGCCCCGGCGATGCTCGCCCTCGAGCGCGAGGACGGGCTCGAAGTGCACGCAGCCGCGCACATAACGGGGGGAGGGATCGAAGGGAACCTTGCTCGCGTTCTTCCCGAGGGTCTCGAGGCGACGATCGACCCTGCCGCCTGGCCGGTGCCCGCGATCTTCCCATACCTGGCCGAAACGGGACGGATACCCGAACGAGAGATGCGGGAAGCCTTCAATCTCGGCCTCGGTATGACGATGGTAGTAACCGAGAGGGACGCCGCGACTGCCGTGAGATCGCTTGGGGAGCGAGGCATCGGGGCGCATCTCATCGGTTCGATCCATCGGGGCAACGGAGGGGTCGTACGTGAGGAGCGCTCCACGTGAGAGCGGCGCCGGGCCAGAAACGGCGGGGGGAGCGCCGGGTCTTGTAACCGAAGCCGACGCGCGCACGCGTTCATCCCACCTGCGCGCCGTCCTCCCCGACGAGCGGCTCAACTCGCTGGAAGATGTCGAGCGCGGACGCGCGCATCTCTGGTCCGTCACGTTCATCCTTCTCTTCGGGCTGTCCACCGCAACCGTCATCGTCTCGTACTGGCGCGAGAGCCTCCCGCAGTCGATCGCCCAGGTGCTCGACTTCGGTGCGATCCGCTTCATCTTCCTCGCCTTGTCGCTCGCGTTCGTGCTCCACGTGATCGATCGCGAGCGCCGCTTCAAGCAGGTCACGCACGCGCTCATCGACGCACGCGCCCGCTCGCTCGCCCTCGAGGACCGGTTGCGCGACGTCTCGGCGCTGCAGCAGGTGCTCGTCGCACTGAACTCATCGCTCGAGATGGAACAGGTCCTCGAGATCATCCTGCGCCAGTCTTCGCGTCTGCTCAGCGCGACCGAGGGCGCGGTGCTCCTCGTCGATCGCGAGCGCGGCGTCCAGACGATCGCATCGGCGATCCCCGAAGGGATGGCCGGTGAGTTCGCCATCGGCGAGGACCTGCCCGGCACCGTCGCGCGCACGCGTCTCGCGACGCTCGCCGCCGGGCCCGAGGAGGTAGCGCGCTTCCCGTGGGTCGCCGGCCGCGACCTCTCGACCAGCATGTGCGCGCCGCTCGTCGCCGACGGCGAGCTGATCGGCACGCTCATCCTGTCCGCCGGCAGGGACCGGCGCTTCGGCGAGTACGACCTCCGGCTGCTGATGCTCTTCGCCGAGCAGGCCGCGGTCGCGATCTCCAACGCGCAGGCCTACAAGCGCGAGCGCGAGAGCGTCTCGCGGCTCGCCGACCTCGACCGGCTCAAGACCGACTTCGTCGCCACGGTCACCCACGAGCTCAAGACGCCGCTCACGTCGCTGCTCGGCTATGCGCAGATCCTCCGCAAGCGCGCGACCGAGCTGAAGCCCGAGCAGCGGGAGGAGTTCTTCTCGATCATGGCCCGTCAGGGCGAGCGCATCCTCCGCCTCATCGAGGAGCTCCTGCAGTCGAGCCGTCTCGAGGCCGGCGCGCCGAAGCTGCGTCGCGAACCGCTGGACATGAAGGCGATCGCCCGCGAGCTCGAGAGGGAGCTCTCCAGCATGTCGCGGAGCCACGACCTGGAGTTCACGGTCCCCGACAAGGACCTCGGCCTCTTCGGCGACGCGACCGCGATCGAGCACATCCTCACCAACCTCCTCGAGAACGCGATCAAGTACTCGAAGCCCGACACGACGATCCGCTTCAGCGTCGAGGAGCTGGGCAACGAGGTGCACATCAAGATCGCCGACGAGGGTCAAGGCATCGAGCCGGAGGATCTGCCGTTCATCTTCGAGCGGTTCCGCCAGGCGCCGGGCAACAACAAGGCCCGGAACTCCGTGGGGCTCGGGCTCTATATCGTTCGGAGCCTCGTCAACGCGCACGGCGGCCGGGTCTGGGCGGACTCGAAGCTCGAGCAAGGGACCACGTTCACGGTCGCACTGCCGCGACGCAACGGAAACGAGGGGCCCGACGGCGCCGCGCTACAGGACGCCGAACAGACGGGCCGGCTTCTCGATCAGGTCACCGAGGTACCGTAGGAAACGACCCGCCTCGGCCCCGTCGATGATGCGGTGATCGAAGGAAAGCGCCAGCGTCATCACGTCCCGAACCGCGATCTGATCGCCCACTACCCACGGTCGCTTCGTGATCGCGCCCGTCGCGAGGATCGCCGCCTCCGGGAAGTTGATGATCGGCGTTCCGGATTCCATCCCGAACGAACCGACGTTGGTGATCGTGATCGTCGAGCCCGACAGCTCCGCCGGGGTGATCGTTCCGTCGCGTGCCGCGCCGGCCACGCGCGCGATCTCGCGCGCGGTGTCGAACACCGATAGCTGATCCGCGTCGCGCACGACGGGGACGAGCAGCCCGCGGTCGGTGTCGGTCGCGATCCCGATGTGGTAGAAGCGCTTCACTACGATCTCGTTGCGTTCGCCGTCCCAGGACGAGTTGATCAGCGGGTGCTTCCGCAGCGCCGCCACGAGCGCCTTCATCAGAACCGGCAGCGGCGAGATCTTTCCGCCCTCCGCCTCAGGTGAGGCGGTGAGGTCGGCGCGCAGACGCATCAACTCGGTCGCGTCGAGCTGGAGCCACTCGGTGACGTGCGGGATCTCCGAGTAGGAACGGACCAAGCGCTCGGCGATCGTGCGCCGGATCGAGCGCACCGGGATCCGCTCCTCGAGCGGACCCTCCGTCGTCGAGCCTCGCCGCTGCACCGGCTCGAGCTTCGTCACGGAGGCGACCGCGGCGGGCTGCCCGGCACCCCGGCCTTCGGACGCGGCCACGACGTCCTCGCGGGTGACTCGCCCATCCTTGCCCGATCCGCCGACGCCGTCGATGTCGACACCCAGCTCCTTGGCGAGCTTGCGGACCGGCGGGGTCGCCAGCGCCTTGGCCGGCACGCTCCGCGACGGCTCAGGCTCGGGTTCCGGCTGGGGTTCGGGCTCCGGCTCGACTTCGACGTCGCCTTGTTCGGCGCGGCCGATCTTGCGACGGCGGCGGCGACGCGAAGCCCCTTCGTCGGGTCCGTAGCCGACGAGCACCTCACGGCGCTTCCCGGCCTCGGGGGCGTCGGAGGAGGTCTTGAACGACACGAGCGGCGCGCCGACCTTCACGCGCTCGCCGACATCGCCGTGGAGCTTGTCGACGACGCCCGCGTACGGCGAGGGGATCTGCACCAGCGCTTTCTCGGTCTCGACTTCGACGAGCGGCTGGTTCAGCTCGACCTCTTCGCCCTCCTTGACGAGCCAGGAGACGATCTCGGCTTCCTCCAACCCTTCGCCGAGATCGGGAAGCTTGAACTGGCGCACCTCGTCGGCCATCTATCCTCCATCGGGGGCTATCGCATAGCTGCTTGAGCCCCCGAACCCTAGTAGTTCAGCACCTTATCCACGGCGTCCAGAACCCGGTCGAGATCGGGCAGGTGCACGTCCTCGAGCTTCGCCGGCGGGTAGGGGATGTCGAAGCCACCAACCCGGATCACCGGCGCCTGAAGGGACAGGAAGTCATCTTCCATGATCCGCGCGGCGATCTCACCGCCGAATCCGCCCGTCACCTGCGCCTCGTGCACCACGACGGCCCGCCCGGTCTTGCGCACGCTCGCCATGATCGTGTCGAGATCGAGGGGCACCAGGGTGCGCAGGTCGATCAGCTCGATCGACACGCCGTCGGCAGCCGCCTCCTCGACCGCTTCCTGGCAGGTGCGAACCGACGGCCCATAGGTGATCAGCGTCACGTCGGTTCCTTCGTTGCGGATCGCCGCCTTCCCGATCGGGAGGCCGTTGGGCTTCAGATCGACGTCCTCGCGGATCCAGTAGCGGCGCTTCGGCTCCAGGAAGATCACCGGATCGGGATCCTCGATCGACCGGACGAGAAGCGAGAACGCGTCCGACGGCGTCGACGGCGTCACGACCTTGAGCCCCGCCGTGTGCGTGAAGTACGCCTCGAGGCTCTCGGAGTGATGCTCTACCGCGCCGATCCCGCCGCCGTACGGGATGCGAACCACGATCGGGAGCCGCATCCGGCCGCGAGACCGGAAGCCGTACTTCGCGAGGTGCGAGACGATCTGTTCGAACGCCGGGTAGGTGAAGCCGTCGAACTGCATCTCGCATACCGGCCGCAGCCCGTACATCGCCATCCCGATCGCGGAGCCGACGATCCCCGACTCGGCGAGCGGCGTGTCGAGGACGCGCTCCTCGCCGAACTCCTCTTGCAGCTTGTCGGTGATCCGGAACACGCCCCCGAGCTTGCCGACGTCTTCGCCGAGGATGATGACGTGCGGGTCGTTGCGCATGCTGTAGCGGAGCGCCTCATTGAGGGCGGCCGCCATCGTCACCTGCGGCATCTAGTCTCCCTCTTCATCGCGGCCGGCGAGCTCTTCGTACAGGAGCCACTCCTCGCGGCGAAGGATGTCGGAGGGCTCGCTGTAGACGAACTCGAACAGCTCGTGAGCGGGGCGAGGCCCTGCGCCGACGATCTCGGCGCGGATGTGGGTCGCGAGCTCCTTGGCTTCGTCGTCCACCTTCTGCTTGAACTCGTCGGTGATGATCCCCTCAAGCTCGAGGTATTTGGAGAATCTCGAGATAGGGTCCAGCGCTCCCCAGTGATCCATCTCGTCCTGCGTGCGGTATCGCGTCGGGTCGTCGGCGGTCGAGTGGGGCCCGATCCGGAACGTGACCGCCTCGATCAGCGTCGGGCCGTTGCCCTCGCGCGCGCGGCGCACCGCTTCCTGGGCCACCACATAGCAGGCCAGCACATCGTTCCCGTCGACGCGCACGCCGGGGAACCCGTAGCCGATCGCCTTGACGGCGATCGTCGGCGCAGCGGTCTGCTTCGAGAGCGGCAGCGAGATCGCGTACTGGTTGTTCTGGCAGAGGAACACCACAGGCGCCTGCCACACGCCGGCGAAGTTCATGGCCTCGTGGAAGTCTCCCTCCGATGTGGCGCCGTCGCCGAAGCATCCGAGCGCCACCGTTTTCGCGCCGTCCAGCTTGGCGGCGATCGCGAAGCCGGCGGCGTGGAGCGCCTGCGTCGCGATGGGGACGGAGTACATCGCGAAGCGGTGCTCTTTGGGATCCCACATCCCTCCGTGCCAGGTGCCTCGGAACAAGTGGAGGATGTCGACAGGATCGATCTTGCGCATCATCGCCAGCGCCATCTCGCGGTACGAGGGGAAGATCCAATCCCCCTCGTCGAGCGCGTAGCCGGTTCCCACCTGCGCCGCCTCTTGCCCGATGAGCGGCGTGTAGACGCCGAGCTCTCCTTGGCGCTGGAGATTCGTCCCCTCGAGGTCGGCGCGCCGGGCGAGCGCCATGTAGCGATAGATCTCGAGGAGATCGTCCTTCTTCAGATCCGCCTCGTAACCGGTATCGGGAACGAGCGTGCCGTCGGGCTTGAGGAGCTGGATGGTTTCGGTGGGAACGGACGAGGGGTCGACGATCCCTCGGCGGCCCTCCATCGGTTCCCTCCTTCCGGCGGGGTCGCCGCCGTCATGGCTCGCGTGTTCCGCGGGATCGCCGCGGTCCCATCCCATGGTCACCGACCGTCGCGAACCCCGTCAACGGAGTTGTTCTTTCACATCCTGCCCAGAACCTCGCCGCGCAACAGTCCGAGCTGGCGGAGACGTTTCTCCATCTCCTGGCGCCCGACGCGGAAGGTACGCGCCGTCTCCTCGATGTCGATCTGGCCGTTGAGGTCCTTGACCGCCTTCGCGACGAGCCCCTCGGGCATCAGGAGCTCCGCCGCGAATTGGTCGGCTTCGTGTTCGAGCTCGTTCTTCTCCCACTGGACCTGTCGCGGGATCGGCTCGCCGCCGTGGAGCACGTGGTGGCCGATCTCGTGCGCGAGGCGCCAGCGCTCGCGGGCCGTCGGGGCGCGCTCCTGTCGCTTCAACCGCGTCCGGCCACGACCGGACCGTGTCAGTGCATCCCAGACGTCCGTGGAGAGGTGCCAGGGCCGCTCGTGGTGCAAGCGCAGGTAGGCGAGCACCCGCTCGAGGTCGACGGGGGCCTCTTTGATGCTCGACTGCTTGAGCACCTGTTTCGCGCGTTTGGTGATCAACTCTTGCTCCATCGGAGGCTCACTGTACCGGAGGGATTCGCGCCGCCCAAAGGCCGGACCACCGTCAGCATGCGCGTGCCGCGCGGATGCGGTCGCCGGCGATCCGATCGGCGGCGGTGGCCGTCGAGATGCCTTCCGAGCGCGCACGGGCGAAGACCGAGTGCAGGCGGCCGGCGATCGCGGCGGCCTTACCGAGCGCGCGCTGCTCGTCGTAGCCGTGCAGCTCGTCCTCGACGTTGATCAGACCGCCCGCGTTGATGACGTAGTCGGGCGCGTAGAGGATCCCGGCTTCGGTGAGTGCCTCGCCGTGCTCGGGACGCTCGAGCTGGTTGTTCGCGGCACCGGCGATCGCGCGGGTCTTCAGCGCCGGCAGCGATGCGTCGTTTACGACGGCGCCGAGTGCGCACGGGGCCAGGATGTCGCACGGCACCGCGAGGATCTCGTCGGGCGAAACGACGTCCGCGCCGGTTTCTGCCGCGAGCGCGGAGACCGCCGCCGCGTCGACGTCGGCGATCGTCAGCTGCGCGCCGTCCTCGGCGAGGTGCCGAACCAAGCCGGAGCCGACCTTCCCGATCCCTTGCACCGCGACATGCTTCCCCGCGAGCGACGGATCGCCCCACAGCTCCTCGGCGACCGCCTTCATGCCGTGCCACACGCCGTACGCGGTTACGCGCGACGGGTCACCCGAGCCCGAGGTCGTGCCGGTGACGAAGCGCGTCGCCTCCGCGATCACGTCCATGTCGGCGGAGGTCGTTCCGACATCCGCGGTCGTGACGTACGCCCCGCCGAGCCGTTCCACGGCTCTCCCGTACGCGCGCAGCAGCTCGGGGGTCTTGTCCGAACGCGGGTCGCCGATCACGACGGCCTTCCCGCCGCCGAGATCGAGCCCGGCCGCCGACGCCTTGTACGCCATCGCCTTCGCCAGGCGCAGCACGTCGCGTAGGGCCGCTTCCTCGGACGAGAAGGGATAGAAGCGGGTTCCGCCGAGCGCCGGGCCGAGCGCCGTCGAGTACACGGCGATGATCGAGCGAAGCCCGGACGAAGCATCGTGCGCGTAGCTGACGGTCTCGTACTCGCCGGCGAACAGCTCGAAAACACCCATCGGCTGCTCAGTCTACCGGCGTCGCGCAAAGCGAACGGCCGCCCCTTGTGGGCGGCCGCGGCTTCCAACACCTCAGAACGAGACGGTACGCAACATCAGCACTTCGTCGTCGGGCGCCGCTCCGGACGCGCCGTCGACGGGAAGCTCGATGCCCCAGTCGTCTTCCGCCTCGATCCCCGGATTCGCTGCAAAGAAGGCCATCTGTAGCCAGATCGCAGCGGCGTCGGGATTCATCTTTTCGATCTTCATGTGGCCTCCCCGGGTCTCCCAGCGGTCAACGATACTCGCCTGCACGACGATGTGAAGGGCTTTTGCAGCGTTACTTCGGAGTAAGTTGGCGCCCGCTTGAGAAACGGCTGGCCGGTCGTTACCGGGCGGTAGCGTTACCGGCCGGTAGCTCCGCCTCGGGCGGTACCGGCAGCTCATTCAGACGATCGATGAGCATCCGCAACCGTCCGAAACGCATCCGGTCGAACCAAAGAGCGATACGCGGCAGATCGACGGCGTCGTCGTCTTTGATCTCCTCGGGCGAGGCCTCGACGGGTTCGATCGTGCCCTGCCTGATGATGTCGGCGAACTCCTCGGTGAGCCGCTTCAGCGTTTCGTCGTCCGGCATCGTCTTGAGCCGGAACACCAGCCGCCCGTTCACGAACCGTTGTGAGTGGTAGACGCGGTAGAAGCGCTCGATCTCGGCGACGGCCTCGTTGATGTCGTCGGTCTTCATGTAGAGGTGATCGTCCTCGGGGGAGACGAATCCGGTAGCGATCAGTTCGTCGTGGATCCACGCGTCGAACTTCGTCCAGAACTTTCCACCAGGCGGGTCCAGCAGCACGATCGGGTGAAGGTCGCTCTTCCCCGTCTGGATCAGCGTCAACAGCTCGAACGTTTCGTCCAGCGTGCCGAAACCGCCGGGACAGAGCACGAACGCGTCCGCCTCTTTGATGAACATCAGCTTCCGCGTGAAGAAGTATTTGAAGTTGATGAGCTTCGGGTCCTCGGCGATGAACGGGTTCGGCGCGGCTTCGAACGGCAGCCGGATGTTGACGCCGAACGACCGCTCACTCCCGGCCCCTTCCTGAGCGCCTTCCATCACGCCGGGCCCGGCCCCGGTCACGACCATCCAACCGCGGGACACGATCTCTTCGGCGAACTCCCGAGCGGCCACGTACTCAGGATCGGTCGGGGCGGAGCGCGCCGACCCGAAGATGGTGACCTTGCGTTCGTGCCGGTAAGGCGCGAAAACCCGGAACGCGTAGCGCATCTCCTTGAGCGCAGAGTTCACGATCTTTCGATCCAGGCGGCCGACGTCGTCCCGGGAGAGGCGCAGCGCCGTGGCGATGATCTCGAACGCAAGGTCGGGATCGCGGGCGCCGTACTCGGCGATGAGGGCGCGGATACGCTCGTCGATCTCGGAATCCCCGGTCGAGTACGCGCGTCTGCGTTTCTGAGGAGGCACGACGCGAGTCTACTTTCTCCGCGGTCCGGCCGGTGTCCGGGTCTATAATCCGGCTTGCGATGGTCCCTGCGGCGACGCTCAAGGTGTTCGAGCCGCTCAGCGGGTTCGACAACGACGAGCGCGCGTACTGGGAGAGCTACGCCGCCGGCGACGGCGCACCGCCCCCTCGTACCGTCCTCCTCGATCGCGAGAATGGGCTCAACGGCGCCACCGCCACCTTGGTCGCCGAGCGCGAGCACGGCGACCTGGTCGAGCGGCGCGGGGTCGTGTTCGTCTGTCCTCATCGCACCAAGCTGCGGCTGCTGGCGTCGATCTTGGAATTCCGCAGGTCGATCCCCGCCGAGGTCGTTCGGGCCTTCATGCCTGAGGACGAGGTCGAGCGCGCCGCCGAGGGGATCGAATCGTTGCGGAGCGCGCATCCCGACTGGCGCAACCACATCCTCGAGAGTTCGTGGGAAGTCCCGCTCCACTGGTTCGCCGCCTTCGACGACGCTGAGCGTCAAGTGATCCGGCACCCGGACGGCTCGCTCGGTTTGCGGTACGAGACGATCCTCCGCGCTGCGCGCGGACGTTGCGCCCGGGCTCTCGAGATCGTCCGCGACACCCTTCCGAATCCCTCGGTGGTCGCTCCGCTCGCCGGCCTCAGTCGCTGGCTCGAGGACTTCGACGACGTCGGTCTCCTCGCGCTCGATTACGCGGACGTGGCGCGGCTGATCCCCGACGAGCTCTTGGAGGAAGATCGGACTTGTCGCGACATCTGGACCGCCGTCCGGGCGCTCTCCGAGGGCGACGGAGACCGCGCCACGGCTTACTACATGGCGGCTGTGGAGCGTTGGTCGACCGTTCGCCGGAGGGAAAGCTGGAACTAAGGCGAGCACTCCCAGCGCGCTGACCTGGGGAAACGCCGGTTCACGTTCGGCTGTGGGAAAGCCGGGAAGGAACACCCGTGACAAAAGGTACGGCTCGTCGTTTATGGTGAAGGAGCTTGAAAACCCGGGTGAGAGGGCCCTTCGGCCCATAAGGACTAACTCATCGTTCGCTCTCAAGTACCACTGGAAATGCTCCGAAAAGACTATAGCGACCGGGTGGAGCAGGGACGACAATCAGGGTCGCAGGCAAGAAATGGGACATCTGGGGCCACGCACAGGCTTGACCCCAAGGTAAGGAGGAACAGGGATGAAGCGGGATCAGTCGTCGGGCGAGACGCTGCTTACCCCCGCCGAGGTTGCTGCGCTCTTCCGTGTGGACCCGAAGACGGTCACGCGGTGGGCGAAGGCCGGGAAGCTCTCTTCGATCCGGACCCTGGGCGGCCACCGCCGCTACCGGGAATCCGAGGTCATGAGCCTCCTCGAAGGCGTAGCTCCTCAGCGGCGCAGCTAATACAGATCCGAAATGTGAGCAGGGCCGGGACGCCGGCCCGACACAAGCAAGCAAGGGCGGCCATCGGCCGCCCTTGAACATTGTTCGGATCGACCTCTTACGTGTTGACGAGTCCGCCCATGTTGCAGATGAAGCCGCTCGCAGGATCTTTCCGGACGAACTTCCCGCCCTTGATCTCCAGGTAAAGGAAGCACGGGGAGATCAACTTCGCGCCGATATCGTTCGCCACGTGCAGGCCGTTGGCGTCCCAGGAGTGCACGTTCTTCACGCCCGCGAGGAACGACTTCCGGGTGATCTTGGCTCCGACATCTTGGTGGACCTTCGCGAACAGCCGTCCTGCCGACCAAGCGTAGAAGCCGAAGAAGTCGGGAAGCGCGCCCGGCGCCACGCGATCGAGCCACTGCGCGTAGATCTGCATCTCGGGGTTCGACGAGACTTCCTCGTAGATCCCAGTGGTGAGGAAGACCAGCGAGCCCTCGGCCGGCGCGCCGACGGTCAGGAATTTCTGGCTGTAGGCCACCGAGTCGAAGTCGCGGACCTGCGGGAACCAATCCGCCTGATCCATGGCCTGGAGGAGCTTCTGGATGCTCTGATAGTTCGCGACCATGTTCACGTACTGGATGCCGTCGTCGCGCATGCGCTGGACGATCGGCCCGTAGTTCGCCTCGAGCACCTGAACCTCATAGAACTTGAACTGGAAACCGACGCTCGTGTACGCCTTGGCGCGCTGCTGGGCGTTCGCCTTCGTAACCCCGGCGTTCAGGTAGAGCATAGCGGCGTGCTTGATGGCCTCGGGATACTTCGACTTGATGTAGTTCGCGGTCCCGATCGCCAGTTTGTCGGGACGCTGCGGGAAGGCGGGGTAGACGTTTTTCGCGAGCTGGCGCGCTGCGTTCACGGTGATCGCGCTGATGTCGGGTATCCCGCACTGCTCGCCGGCTTTGGCGCCTCCGCCGTCGAACGCCGACATCGAGCCGACGAGCGCGAACGCCTTCGTGCACGCGTCCTGCACGGCGGCCTGGTTCTCGGTGTCCCGCGCCTGCGTATCCTGGAGGATCAGCTTCACGGAGCGCCCGTAGAGGCCGCCCTGACTGTTCACCATCGCCGCCCAAGCAGACATCGCTTGGTGCGTCGACTTGAACAATCCGGGCTGCACTCCGGAGATGTCGGACGCGACGGCCAGCGTGATCGAGTTCGCGGTGACCCCGGTGTCCGTGGCGCCGCCGTTGCCGCCGGGAGGGACCACGGCACCGGGACCGGTCGTTGCACCGGGGCCGGTCGTTGCACCGGGACCGGTCGTCGCGCCCGGACCGGTCGTCGCGCCGGGGCCGACGGTCGCGCCCGGTCCTGCCGGTCCGACGGCGACGCCGCCACGACCGAGCGACCGGATCCCCGCCAGTCGTTCCGCGTCGGTCAATCGCGCGCCGCACGCGGCGACGACCAGAAGCAACGGCGCTACGAGCGCCGCCGTGCGGGATCGCGTCGCGTGTCTCAAAGCCCTGGTTTCCCTGGTTCGGCTCTCACCCTAGACCTCCCGCATTTCGGCGGCTCGGGGCCGATGACCTGCTTGGCCGCTAGAGACGGATCCGTTTCGCGGAGATGACGCCGAATGGGGCTTTCCTTAGTCGTTCGGTGGAGCAAACCTGAAGGTCGCGCCGGTGCTGAACGATGCGACCAGCACCTCTTTCGCTTCGTCCGGGGGCTCGGCGCTCGGATCGATCCGCACCTTCCACGCTGCGACCGCGCCCGCCGGTGCGTCGGTACGGCTCACGCCGGCTCGCCGATCCACGGCTCGTACCGCCGCCTCGAGCGGGCCACTCTCGCCGCGCGCGAGCAGGGCAGCCCAGGTGAGCTCGTCGCCCTCGTCGAGCGCCGGGCACGGCCGGAGGGTCAGCGTCGGCTCCTCGCCGGTCTCCACGCGAAGATCGACATAGGCGCGTGGGTGGAACATCGGATGGAGATCAAGGACGCGCGCCACGTCCTGCGGGCCGCCGGTCGTGCCGAGCACTCGTGCCAGACGCTTCGCTGCCAGCCCGGCGATCCCGGTCGCCTGGTGCGCGCCCAGCCGGAGCGCCGACTCATTCCCGAAGCGCTGCTCGACCGCGCGCATATACGAGCGCGCCAAGAGCTGCCCTTGCAGCGCGAGCTCGTCGAGGATCCGCACGAGCGTCGGTTGCGAGAACTCGTCGAGCTTCAGATCCGGATCCATCTCGCGGGCGTAGTCGGTGAAGCCGCCGGGTTCTGACGCATGCTCGGGGGTGACGAGCTCGATGGCCGCGGCCTTCGAGGTCGCGAGCCAGCGCGCGCCCTCGGGTTCGGACAGCGACTCGGCTGCGGGGTCGATCTCTACCGTCCAGTTGCAGTGGGGGAGGCGATCGGCGGGGATCCGCGGCGGCCGATGGACGGGCCGCATCCGCGCCCGCGGGTTGGTCGCCGAGGCCGTCGCGTCGAACGTCGGATCCTCGATGTGGTGACACATGGTCACCACGAACTCGGGCCCGAGGGGCTCGACGTCCATCAGCGCGCCGCACGAGGCGAGCGAGAACTCGCCGTGGTCCCGGTCGTGCACCGTGAAGCGGAAGTCCATGAACTGGTGCGGCGCACCGATGTCGAACTGCATCCCCTTGAAGATCGTGGCCACGTCGTCGCCCTCGAAGCCGAGCGCACGCCTCATCCGTCGCGTGTACACGGGGCTCGCCGCCATCCACTCGTCGATGGCGATGTCGCGCATCGCGTCGCGGCCGAACTCGGCGATGACGTAGGGCATGCCGGCGCGGTCGATCAGATGTCCCGCCAGCAGGTACTCGCGCGCGAGCTCCGCCAGCTGCGTGCGGGTCAGCTTCTCGAAGCTCACGGCACGCTCCCCGGCTCGAGCCCGAGGCCCTTCGCGAACCGCTCGAGCGCCAGCGCGGTGAAGGGGAGGTCGACGCCGAGCTCGCGCCCGAGCTCGAGCGCCAGCGCCAGGTCCTTCTCGCCGAGGTCGCGGGTGTGGGACAGGATCGCGAACAGGGGGTCGTCCCCCGCGAGCGGCGCGGTCGTCGAGCGGAGCATGATCGCGCCGGGCCCGCCGGTGACGCGGTCCGAATGCCGGACCACGTTTGCCAACGCGAGCAGGTCGATCCCGGCCGCTTCGGCGAGCCGTTGCGCTTCCGAGGCCGCGCCGTACGCCGCGAATTGGAGCAGGTTGCGGGCAAGCTTGGCGCGGGTTCCTGCGCCGACCGGGCCGACGTGGACGATCAGGCTCGCCCAGCGACCGAACGGCTCGCGGCACCGTTCGACCGCCTCTGCAGGGCCGCCGATCATGACGGCGAGGCTCGCCCCGGCGGCGCCGATGAACCCGCCGGCGACGGGCGCGTCCACGACGGTCACGCGTGTGCGGGCCGCCAGCTCGGCCAGGTGCTCGGCTGTGCCGGCCCGGATCGTCGAGTGCAGGGCGACGATCGTCCCGGCGCGCGCGGTCGTCAGGATCCCCCCGACCACCTCGCGGACCTGATCGTCGTCGCGGACCATCACCGAGATCACGTCGACGCTCTTCGCGACCTCGGCCGGGTCGGCCGCGACCTTCGCGCCCTTCTCCGCGAAGGATGCGGTCGCCTCGGGCCTGACGTCGCACACCACCAGACCGCCCGGGTTGTCGACCAGGTGCGCGGCCATCGGGCCGCCGATCTGGCCGAGGCCGATGAATCCGACGGCGCTCATGAGCGGATGATCTGGCCGCCGTCGACGTTGAAGATCTGACCGGTGATCCAGGACGCCTCGTCGGAGAGCAGGAACAGACAGAGGCCGACCAGATCGGCCGGCGTCCCTTGCCGCTTGAGCGGAAGCCTGCTCACCATGTCGTCGATGATCCCTGCCGGCATCGAGCGCGTGGCCTCGGTGTCGATCGGGCCCGGCGCGATCGCGTTGACCCGGATGTTGGCGTGCCCGAGCTCGGTCGCGAGCTGCTGCGTGAGGCCGTTGATCCCGACCTTCGCGAGCCCGTAGTAGCCGCCGTAGAGCCACGCCGCGGTGGAGGATTGGTTGACGATCGCGCCTCCGCCGCGCTCGGCCATCGCCTTCCAGCACGCGCGTGCGCAGAGCAGCGCGCCGTTCATGTTCACCCCCATGAAGCGCTGGTAGTAGTCCCACTCGATGAGGAGCAGCGTGCTGAGCTTCATGCCGCCGTAGATCGCCGCGTTGTTGATCAGGAAGTCGATCCCGCCGAACCGGTCGATGGTTGCTGCGGCGAGTGCCTGCGTCGACGCCTCGTCGGAGACGTCGGTACGGACGAACAACCCGCCGAGGTCGCTCGCGACCTTCTCGCCCCGCTCGGCGTCGACGTCCGCGACCACGACGTTCGTGCCGTCCGCTGCGAGCGCGCGGGCATACGCCTCGCCGATGCCGCCGGCCGCGCCGGTCACGATCGCGACCTTGCCGTCGAATCGGGTCACGGCACCTCCCAGAGTCCGACCGGCGCCTCGCCGATCTTGTAATGGCATTTCAGGTCGCCTGCCGCCACGCGCTCCATGCGCTTCGTCATCCCCTCCGAAAGCGTGCCGTCCTTGATCATCTCGACGAACAGATGCGCGGCGTTGCCGAAGTCGAAGAAGTCGCGCTGCCACGACCACTGCTGGTTGCCGGCGTAGCGGAACCAGCTCCCGCCGAGCCCGGCGACCATGTACGGGCTTCCGTCGGCGCGCTTCGCGTCGGCGACCTGCTGCCACAACCCGATCACCTGCGCCTTGCGCTCATCGATCAGGATCTCCTGGTACGGATAGGTCCAGCCGTCGAGCCCGCCCATCTCGATGCCAAGCGCGACGTCGCGGATCTGATCGCGGCCGACGGCCATGAACTCGCCCTTCGGGCCGAGGTTCCAGCCGTAGGTCGCGTCCTGGGTGAACAGGTCTGCCAGCGGCCGCCAGTCGCCGATCTGCTCACAGTGACGGTTCGTGTCGATCCAGCGTTGCACCATCTCTTCGAGCTCTTCCCGCGGATAGCCGGTCATCGGTCCTCCACGATCTTCAGGGCGTGTGTCGGGCAGAACTTCACGGCCATCTCCACCTTGGCGCGCATCTCCTCCGGCGGCGTCTGATCCCTCACCGTAACCTGACCCTTCTTCGCGACCGAGAACACCTCGGGCGCCTCGGACTCGCAGACGCCGTGTCCTTGGCAGAGGTCGAGATCGACCACGATCCTCACGCTCGTCCCTCCCGGACCCGGTAGCGAGCGGCGCACGGCTGCTGCAGCTGCACCACCATCTTCGAGTGGTCGTTGCGGTAGGTGTCGGGCGGCTGCGCCAACTCGAAGACCCATCCGCGGAGCAGCACCGAGAAGATCGCTTTCAGCTGCATGACCGCGAATGCCGCGCCGACGCAGCGGTGCTTGCCGGCGCCGAAGGGGATCCACGTCCACGGATTGCTCAGGTCCTCGCGCCTCGGCTCCAGGTAACGGGAAGGAACGAACGACTCGGGCTCGGGGAAGTCATCGGCGATCCTGTTGGAGATCGCCGGCGAGGATGCCACCAGCTTCCCGGCCTCTATGTGGAAGCCGCCGACCTCCATCGGCTGCTTCGCCACACGCAGGAGCAAGATCAACGGCGGGTGCAGGCGCAGCGCTTCCTTGATCGCCGACTCGAGTCGCGGCATCTCGCGTAGCGCCTGGTAGCTGACCTCGGGGTTGTCCGCGTAGAGCTCGTCCAATTCTCCTACGATCGCCTTCATCTCTTCGGGGTGCTTCAGCAGCTCGATCAGCGTCCACGCGGCGGTTCCCGACGTGGTGTGGTGACCGGCGAACATCATCGAGATGAAGATCCCGGTGATCTCGTCGGCGGTGAAGCGCGGCGCTTCGCCGTCGCCCGGCACCGATATCAGCACGTCGAGCAGGTCGCGATCCTCGTCGGTCGACGGCGGGCCGGCTCTGCGCGCAGCCATGATCTCCTCGACCAGCTCCACGAGCCCGGCGCGCGCGGCGTCGCGGCGCCGGAAGCTTTCGATCGGCGCGTATGGATCGACGTAGGCCAGCGCGTCGGTTCCGCGCTCGAGGTCGTGGTAGAGGTCGGCGAACCGGCGGTCGAGCTGATCGCGGAACTTCTTGCCGATCAGGCAAGACGACGACGTGTAGATCGTGAGCTCGGCGAAGAAATCGAGAAGGTCGATGTCGCCCTTGGTCTCCCAAGCCGACACCATGGCCTCGACCTCGGTTGCGATCTTCTGCGCGTGCCCGCGCATGTATCGATCCTTGAGCGATTGGTTGTGGAGCATCTCCGCGCGCCGCTCCGGCGGAGCGTCGAACACGACTCCCTTGCCGAAGATCGGTGTCATGAACGGGTAGGCCTCCGCCTGGTTGAGCTCCTCCTCGGACGCGCGGAAGAACGTCTCGTTCGGCTCGGCTCCCGACAGGAGCACGACCCGCCGGTCGGCGAGCAGGAACT
>JBBDRM010000143.1:0-1282 GCA_040905475.1 Actinomycetota bacterium | reverse complement strand
CCGACCTCGCCGCATTCCTCCCGGACGCGGCGCATGAGGCCGATCGGGTCGCGGCGTAGCTCCTCGAGGTGCCCGTTCTCCGCGTCGGCTCCGGAGACGAGCGGCGGCGGTTTCAGCATGGTGGTGCTCACGAGGCGCCTCCTTCGGGCTGGAGATCGACGAGGGTGATGTGCGTACCGCGCGGCGTCGCGACGATGTGCGCGATCACGGCGGCGACGTCGGCGGGGCGCAGAAGGTTGCCGTGCCGCAAGACGCCCCAGCGCTTGAAGTCGCCGACCATGCCGCCGATCTGCTGGGGGTCCCAGCGCGTCCCCATCTCGGTGAGCGTCGGGCCGGGCCGCACGATCGAAGTGCGCACTCCGGTGCCTTCGAGCTCCATCTGCATCACGCGCGCGAGGCCCTCGAGGCCCCATTTCGACGAGACGTAGGAGGCGACGCCGGGCCAGGGCACGCGCACCGAGTCGGAGGTGACGAACACGACGTCGCCGCGGCCACGCTCGACCATCGGCGGCACGAGCATCGACGCGAGCCGCTGAGCGCCGAGCAGGTTGATCTCGACCGTGCGCGCGAACTCGGCGGGGTCGGTTCCGGCTGCGGTGCCCGGCCACGACTCGCCGGCGTTCGAGACGAGCACCTCGACCGGACCGAAGGCCTTCTCGGCTGCGGCCACGAAGTCCTTCGCGGAGCCCTCGTCGGCGACGTCGAGCGGCAGCGCGACCGCTTCCCCGCCGGCCTCTTCGATCTCGGCCGCGATGGATCCGCATCGTTCGACGCGGCGCGCGCCGAGCACGACCGGATGCCCGGCGGCGGCGAGTGAGCGCGCGATCGCCTCGCCGATCCCCGACGAGGCGCCGGTCACGACGGCGGGACGACGGTCCGGGTGCACGGGGAACCTCATCGGAGGGTCACCGTCGTTGGAAGGGATTCGAAGCCGCGAACGTTGACCGAGTGGACGCGCTTGGCGCTCGGCGCGTCGATGTCGTAGTCGCCGACGCGGCGGACGAGCTCGCCCAGCGCGACGCGCGCCTCGAGCCGCGCCAGCGGCGCGCCGAGGCAGAAGTGGCGCGCGACGCCGAAGCTCACCATCTCGCTCGTGTCGCGGCCGAGGTCGTAGCGATCGGGCTCGGGGAAGACACGCGGGTCGCGGTTGGCGGCGCCGATGAGGAGCAGAGCGCGACCGCCGGCCGGGATGCGAACGCCGTGGAGCTCGACGTCTTTGGTCACGGTGCGGGCGAGCATCTGAGACGAGCCGTCGAAGCGAAGGGTCTCGTCGATCCAGCTC
>JBBDRM010000142.1:26573-84418 GCA_040905475.1 Actinomycetota bacterium | reverse complement strand
ATCTTCCACTGGGGCGACTTCATCTTCCCCGCGATCTACGTGTGGCTGTTCGTCGCCGGCGTGGTGCTCATGGTCGCGCTCGACCTCTTGCTCATGCGCACCGCGTTCGGAAGGGCGGTGCGCGCGGTGGCGCACTCGCGCCGCACGGCGGCGCTCATGGGGATCGACACCGAGCGCACCATGGTGATCGCCTTTGGGCTCTCGGCCGGGCTCGGAGCGCTCGCCGGGATCATGTTCTCGCCGCTGACGTTCGTGCAGGTTCAGCTGGGAGCGCTGTTCACGTTCAAAGGCCTCGCCGCCGCAGTGATCGGCGGGCTCGGTTCGGCCCGCGGCGCGTTCCTCGGCGGGCTCGTGCTCGGGCTCGTCGAGCAGGAGGCGTTGATCTATGTGCGCGCGGGTTACCGGGACGCGATCGCGTTCGGCGTCCTCATCCTCGTGCTCATGGTGCGGCCGGCCGGGATCATGGGGCGCGTCGTCGAGGAGCGGCACTGATGCGCGCCGACGCGCGACGCCGCCTGTGGTTCCTCGCGCTCCTCGCGCTTCCGCTCGTGCTGCGCGACGAGCTCACGCAGTTCGCCCTCGCGCGGGTGGGAACGTTCGCGGCTGCGGCCACCGGGCTGGCGCTCGTCAGCGGCGTCGCGGGACAGATCTCGCTCGGTCACGCCGGACTCATGGCGGCCGGCGCGTACACCTCGGCCGGGCTCGCGGTGCACGCCGGCTGGCCGTTCGCCGCGGCGTGGGCCGCAGGCACCGCGCTCGCGGCCGCCGTCGGCCTCGCGTTCGGCGTGCCCTCGCTCCGCGTGCGACGTCAGTACCTGGCGCTCGCGACGCTCGGCGGCGGGTTCATCATCTGGCAGATCATCCGGGAGACCGGATCGCTCACGGGAAGCGACTTCGGCCTGGCCGGCGTGCCGCCCCCGAGCGCGGCCGGCCACCCGTTCGGTCCGTTCGGTTCCGCCGTGCTCGCGATGGCTCTGCTCGCGTTCGCCTTGTTCGCCGCCGGAAACATCGAGCGATCCCGCGCCGGGCGTGCGTTCCGCGCGGTGCGCGACGGCGAGACCGGCGCCCAGGCGTCGGGCATCTCGATCTTCTCCGCGAAGCTGTCGGCGTTCGTCCTATCGGCCGGGATCGCCGGCGCGGCCGGCGCGCTCTTCGCCCATGCCGAGGGGTTCATCGCGCCGGGACAGTTCGACCCGCGCGTCTCCTTCACGCTCCTGCTCGCCGTCGTGCTCGGTGGGCTCACTTCTCCGTACGGGGGCGCGCTCGGCGTGCTCATGATCCTCGGTCCGTCGGAGCTGTTCCCTTCCGCGTTCGACTGGCTGGAGCAGTACCAGATCGTGGCGTGGGGACCGGTTGCGCTGCTCGTGGTGTTCCGGTGGCCGGACGGAGTGGCCGGCGTCGTCTCCGGGCTCGTCCGGAGGATGCGCGGGCGTTCGAGTTTCCGGGACGTACCGAGTGCGGCACCTGAACCACCGGTCCTTCGGGCGCCCGCCGAGCGAGCCGGTGAGCCGATGCTCGTCGTCCGGGGCCTCGGGAAGTCGTTCGGCGGGCTGCGCGCGCTCCACGACGTGTCGTTCCAGGTGCGCGCCGGCACGATCCACGCGCTCATCGGTCCGAACGGGAGCGGCAAGACGACGCTGCTCGATTGCGTGACCGGCCTGCTGCGGCCCGGCGACGGTGAGATCGCGCTCACCGGGCGCCGGCTCGACGGGCTGGCTCCGCACAAGGTCGCGGCGCTCGGGGTCGCGCGTACCTTCCAACAGGTCGCGCTGTTCGGCTCGATGACCGCGGAGGAGAACGTGCTCGTCGGCGCGCATCTCCGCATGCGCGGCGGCCTCCTCGTCGGAGCGGTGGGGTTGCCGACGGTGGGGGAGACGGACGCGATCCGAGAAGCGTGGTCCCTGCTCTCGACGGTCGGACTCGAGGGCAAGGAGCGCGACCCGGCGCGGGCGCTCTCCTACGGGCAGCGCAAGCGTCTGGAGCTGGCCCGCGCGCTGGCGCTCCATCCGCGGCTGCTGCTGCTCGACGAGCCGGCGGCCGGGCGCAACGAGCCGGAGATCCTGGAGCTCGGCCGCTTCCTGAAGCGACTCCGCGCCGCGGGGCTCACGATCCTGCTCGTCGAGCACCACATGAACTTCGTGCTGTCGCTCGCCGACACCGTGACGGTTCTCGACGAGGGTCGCGTCGTCGCCGAAGGACCTCCGGCGTCCGTGCGTACGGACCCGGCCGTCGTCGAGGCCTACCTTGGAGCGACCGGTGCCTAGCGCCGCACCGAAACGGAAGCGCGCGGCGCCCGAGCGCGTCGAAGCCGCCGCGCCCCCGGAGATGGTTGCCCTCCCGCCGTTCGAGCTCCTCCGCGTCGACGGGTTGCACGCCTCCTACGATGGGCTCACCGAGGTGCTGCACGGCGTCTCGATCGAGGTGCGCGAGCACGAGGTCGTCACGGTCCTCGGCTCGAACGGCGCCGGCAAGACCACGCTCGTCGCCGCGGTGATGGGCCTGGTGCCGCACGTACGCGGTCGCATCCGCTTCCAGGGGGAGGACATCACCGCCCTGCCGCCGCACGCCGTCGTCGGTCGCGGGATCATCGAGGTGCCGACCGGCCGGGAGGTGTTCCCCGACCAGACGGTCGAGGAGAACCTCCTCCTCGGCGCACACTCCTACCGCCGGGACCGCGCCCGCATGCGCCGCAACCTCGAGGACATGAAGCAGCGGTTCCCCGTGCTCGGCCGCCGGGCCGGCCAGCTCGCCGGCACGTTGTCGGGCGGCGAGCAGCAGATCCTGTCGATCGCGCGGGGCCTGATGGGACGTCCACGGTTGATGATCCTCGACGAGCCTTCGATGGGCCTCGCGCCGATCGTGGTCGGCCAGGTCTTCGAGCTCCTCCGCGAGCTGTGGCGGGAGGGCACGACGCTCCTCCTCATCGAGAAGCTGGCGCGCCTCGCGACCTCCATCAGCCATCGGCTCTACGTTCTCGAGCTCGGTTCGCTGACGCTCGAAGGGTCTGCGGCGGAGCTGGCCGGCGATCCCCGGGTCGAGGAGGCCTATCTCGGCCGCCGCGCGTGGGCCGAGGAGCTGGCCGACTGAATCGGGATGTTTCGGGGCGTATCGGAAGAGACGGGAGGGGGGAGAACCGCATAACCGTTCGGGTCGTCGAACGTTATACTCTGCGAGGCCCCCAAAACCCCTGGTCAATGTACTCATGATGACGCGAAAGACACGTATCGCGCGGACCGCAGCGGTGATCTTCGCCGCCGCGGTTGCTGTGTTCGTGGGTGTCATGCCGGCTACGGCCGACGTCAACACATCGAGCGTGAAGGTGACGGATCCGACCGATGACGAGGTCATCGACGGGTCGTTCGACTCCGACGGGACGCCCAGCGGGTTCAAGTTCACCCTCAAGGGCCAAGCCACGACCACATGCGAGCAGGGGTGGCAGACGATCAAGTTCACTATTACGGGGCCTTCTTCCGTGCCGGCTTTCTCTACGCTCTCATCCAGCGATCCGAGCTGGGCTGGAAGCCATCCGACCCAATGGAACACGCAGCCGCTCAAAAACGGGATCTATACGGTCAGACTCGATGTGACAGAGAAGACCACCACTAACCTCCTCGACAAGTGTCCCAGCGACAAACCGGGGTCAGGCAGCCACTCCGTCAAGGCGAAGGTCGCCAACCCCGCCGTGGCGCCGGAATGGTCCTCCGCCCCGGTCGCCGCATCCGACGGCTCGGCCAGCGTGACGCTGCGCTGGAAGAAGAACGCGGAGGACGACGTCCTCGAGTACCACATCCTGCGCAGCGGGCCCGACGGCCTCAAGATCGCGCCGGTGTCGGCGTCCAACCCGGTCGGGTCGGGCTGCTCGCCGCTGGAATCGAACGTCTACACATGTCAGGACAACGCGTTCCCCGAGGCATACACCGGCGATTACAACTACGGCGTCGTCGCGCTCCGTGAACGACCGGCGTACAACTCGAGCGAGGACGAAAAGATCGAATGCCAGATCTCGTCCAAGCCGTGTGTTGTGTCCAAAGGCAGCCAGATCCAAGGCGTCTCGCTGGTAGCACCCACGCCTACCCCAACCCCCACGGACCAGCCGAGCACACCACCGCCCGGAACGACTGCACCCGGAACTCCGTCGAGCAAGCCCGGCGCGAGCGGTGGTGGCAGCAGCGGCTCGGGCGCCCCGCGGGTACTTTCGTTCGGCAGCTCTGGCGGGTTCTACTCAGGCACCTACTCCGAGACGCTTCCGTACCAGCCGCGCACGATGATCCTCGGCGGCGGGAGCGCGACTTCCTCGCCGCAGGCCGACGGTTACCAAGGTGAGGTCGTGAGCGAGACGGCTCCTGATTTCCGTACCGTCATGTTGCCGGTGGCCGGCGGGCTCCTCGCGTTCCTCTCCGCAGCCCACGTCCGCAGGCTGCTGCTCCATCTCTAGCGCAGTGCCGGGCCTCCCGGCGCCGGCGCCGACCCCCCGTTAGGCTTGCGATATGGCCTTGGATTGCCGTTGCGGCGCTCCGTTGCTCGACGACCTCTCGCAAGGAGGCGTCACTCCTGTCGGCGGCGACCCGATCAGCTTCCGGCGTAACACGGACTACGTCGTGTGCGCGTCGTGCCATTCCGTGTACCGCATCGGCGACCTGCAAGCCGGCCGGACGCTCGAGGAATCCTTGATGGGCTCGCAGGAGGAGGGAGAGTCGCTCGTGGAGTCGCTCGAGCGCTTGCTCGACGGCGGTAGCGAGGACGAGTCCGGCTAGCCGACCCGCTCGAGCGCCAGCCGCACCGCGTCCTCCGGCGTCGCTCATCGTCGCGGTCCTGGATCGCCGAGCACCGCGGCGAGAAGCCGCCCCGCGCCGCCCTTGTCGAGGGGCTCGTTGCCGTTCCCACATTTCGGCGACTGCACGCAGGACGGGCAGCCACGCTCGCATCGGCACGCGCGGATCGCGTCGAGCGTCGCGCGGTGGTGGTCGGCGCCGGCATCGAACCCGCGTTCCGAGATCCCCGCACCGCCCGGGTATCCGTCGTAGATGAAGATGGTGCACAGGCCGGTGTCGGGATGCTCGGCCGTCGAGACGCCGCCGATGTCCCACCGGTCGCACATCGCGAACAACGGCAGGATCCCGATCTGCGCATGCTCGGCTGCATGCGCCGACCCGCCGACGTCGGCCGGCGCGATCCGCGCCGCTTGCAGAAGCTGTTCTGGAACCGTGTACCAAACCGAACGGGTCTCGAGCCGCATCTCGGGAAGATCGAGCGGGACGATATCGAGCACTTCGCCCGTGTACAGACGCTTCCGCACGTACGACACGACTTGGGACGTCACGTCGACGCTCCCATAGAAGAGGTCGGCCACGCCGACGCGGGCCTTCCGCTCGATCTCCAAGATCCGGATGTCGGTCACATCGCGGGCCTGCGTGTAGCAGTCGTCCTCCGTCGGCCGGACCAGCGCGACACGGGCGTCGAGATCCAGCTGCTCGACCAGGTACTGCCGGCCCTGATGCAGATAGATCGCTCCGCGATGGACCGCGAAATGCGAACGCGACTCATCGACCGTGCCGAGCAGCGCGCCGGTATCGGCGTCGGCGATCTGAACGATGCCGCCGGCCGACCGGATGTCGATCTCCTGCGCCGGCGAGCCACGCCCGGACCAGTAGTGCTTGGCGCCACGCTTGCGGAGCGTCCCTGCGGCCGTGCCGCGTTCTATCGCTTCGGGCAGGGCCGGGCCGTAGAACTCGGCGTCGCCATCGGCGAGCGGAAGCTCGTACGCGGCGCACCCGAGGTGCGGATCCAGGATGTTCGGGTTGGAGTGGTCGACGAGGGCCGACTCGTGGGTGCGCCCGAACAGCTCCTCGGGATGAGCGATCAGGTACTGATCGAGCGGGTCCTCCCCGGCGACCATGATCGCGAGCGAGTCCTGCCGTGTTCGCCCCGCGCGACCCGCTTGCTGGAACGTGCTCGCGACCGTCCCCGGGTAACCGGCCAGGATGCACGCGTCGAGGCCGCCGATGTCGATGCCGAGCTCGAGCGCGCTGGTGGCGGCGATGCCGAGCAGGTCGCCGTCGACGAGCGCTCGCTCGAGCGCGCGACGCTCCTCGGGAAGGTAGCCGGCCCGGTAGGCGGCGACGCGGTCGGCCAGATGAGGGCGCTCGCGCTCGAGACGCTCGCGGGCGAAGGAAGAGATCAGCTCGGCACTCTTGCGAGACTTGGCGAACGCGATCGTGCGGACGCCCTCGCCGACGAGCGTTGCAAGGAGCGCGGCCGCTTCCGCGTTCGGGCTGCGCCGCGCGCCGGAGGCTTCGTCGACCAGGGGCGGATTCCACAGGGCGAAATGCTTCTTCCCACGCGGGGACGCGTCGTCGGCGACGGCCTCGAACATGAGGCCGGTGAGCCGCTCCGCGAGCTCGGCGGGGTTGCCGATCGTCGCCGAAGCCGTGACGAACCGGGGCGACGCGCCGTAGCGGGCCGCGAGCCGGCGGAGCCGTCGCAAGACGTTGGCGACGTGCGAGCCGAAGATGCCTCTCAGGATGTGCATCTCGTCGACCGCGACGATGGATAGATGCTTCAAGAACGTCGCCCAGCGGTCGTGCGTGGGCAGGATCCCGTAGTGGAGCATGTCGGGGTTGGTGATGAGAAGGTTGGCATTGCGGCGCGCCCAGCCGCGTTCGGGCCCCGGCGTGTCGCCGTCGTAGACGGCGGCGCGGATCGCGGGAAGGGCGAACCCTCGGATCGCGCGGAGCTGGTCGTTCGCCAGCGCCTTCGTTGGAAACAGGTAGAGCGCCGTCGCTTTCGGATCGGCGGTGAGCCTCTCCATCGTCGCGAGCTGATACACGAGGCTCTTGCCGCTCGCCGTTCCCGTCGCGACGGCGACGTTGCGTCCGGCTCGGACGGCGCGAAGCCCCGCTGCCTGATGCTCCCAGAGCCCTTGGACGCCGAGCCGGCGCAGCCGGACCGACAGCTCCGGCGCCAGAATCAGATCTGCCGCAGCCGCCGGCTCGCGGGCGGGGATGGTCTCGAGATGGACGAGCTGCTCGCCACTCTCCGAGCGCGCGCGGAGCCGATCGAGCACGAGCAGAGCGTCCACTGAGGGCATCGTATCTCTCCAGCGACACGGCGCCGTGGCGTGCGATCGGCGCCCGTAGCCTGTGCGACAATCCGCGGGTGAGCCGGTCACCGGACATCGATCGCGATGCGCTGCTCCGTCGCGCGCTCGGGCTCGAGTACCTGACCGTCGGATGGAACGTCGTCGAAGGGGTCGTCTCGATCACGGCCGCCATGGCGGCCGGCAGCGTTGTCCTCCTCGGCTTCGGGATCGACAGCTTCATCGAGAGCGCCTCCGGAGGCGTCCTCGTCTGGCGCCTTCTCGCCGAGCGGCGCGCGAGCGACCCCGAGCGGGTCGACGCGATCGAGCTGCGCGCCCGGCGGCTGGTCGGCGCGTCGCTGTTCGCCCTCGCCGGGTACCTCGCCGTCGACGCGACGATCTCGCTTGTCCAGGAGGAGCGGCCCGAGGCGTCGGCGGTCGGCATCGCCGTGACGAGCCTCTCGCTCGCCGTCATGTGGTGGCTGGCGCGGGCCAAGCGCGATGCGGCGCGGCGACTCGGGAGTCGTGCCCTCATGGCCGACGCCTTCCAGACGACCGCCTGTTGGTGGCTGTCGCTCTTGGCGGTCGCCGGTCTGCTTGTGAACCAGGTGGCCGGCTGGTGGTGGGCCGATCCCGTCGCAGCGATCGGCGCCGCTTACTTCATCGGCCGCGAAGGTGTGCACGCCTGGCGCGGCGACGATTGACCCGCGCGGCGTCGTTCAGCGCGGATGCGGATCGGATCCCTCGTCGGCCGGCGCCGGGACCTCGGGGGCGTCCACACGCCGGGTCTCCTCGCGGTTGGTCGCCGCGATCGACGCCCAGATCGTGACGGTGAGGATCGCGGCGATCACGAGCAGGGAGATCCAGGTCGGGAAGTGGTAGACGTTCGCCAGCAGCATCTTGACCCCGACGAACGCCAGGATGACGCCCAGGCCGATGTTGAGGTA
Source organism: Actinomycetota bacterium (assembly GCA_040905475.1). Classification (NCBI taxonomy): domain Bacteria; kingdom Bacillati; phylum Actinomycetota; species Actinomycetota bacterium. Next base: position 76,396 of record JBBDRM010000142.1, on the reverse strand, counting down.
CCGGAACCGCCCCGCCATTCCGGCCAGTAGGAAGTACAGCGCACGCAGCCCGAGGATGGCGAACGCGTTCGACGAGAAGACGATGAACGGCTCGCGGCTGACCGCGAGGATCGCCGGCACCGAGTCGACGGCGAAGATCACGTCGGTGCTCTCGACGACGATCAGGACGGCAAACAGCGGCGTCGCGAGCCGGCGACCGTCCTTCTTCGTGAACATCCGCTGTCCGTCGTACTCCGTGGTCGACGCGATGAAGCGGTGCACCAGCCGCAGGATCGGGTTGCGCTCCGGATGCACCTCGGCCTCGTCGTGCCGCGCGATCTTGAACGCGGTGAAGAGCAGGAACGCCCCGAAGACGTAAAGGATCCAGTCGAAGGCCTCGATCAGCGCGACGCCGGTGAAGATGAAGATGCCGCGCATCACGAGGGCGCCGAAGATGCCCCAGAAGAGGACACGGAACTGGTACTCACGTGGCACGGAGAAGTACGAGAAGATCACGACCCAGATGAAGACGTTGTCGACGGAGAGGCTCTTCTCGATCAGGTACCCCGCGAGGTACTCGCCGGCGGCCTGGCTGCCCTGCCACCACAGGATCACCCCGACGAAGGAGAGGCCGAGCGTGACCCAGACCGCGCTCTCGATCGCGGCCTCGCGGAAGGTGATTACGTGCGCCGTGCGGTGCACGATCAGGAGATCCGCGACGAGCAGCGCCGCTACGCCGGCGAGGAGTGCCGCCCAAACCCACAGCGGCACGTCGAAACTCGCGAACTGCTTGGCGGGCTCTGGCGCGGCTGATGCCCACGCCGCGAGCGTTTCAAGCATCAGCGTCGTCCTCGATCGCGAGCATCATCGAGGGGCAAGAGCTCTGGTCCAATCGCAGGGATCCCCCTGTGGCGACGGCGGCGTTAGGGATATTTCCCTCGTGGACGGATGATAGCAAGTCGGTACCTGGGTCCGGACGCGTTTCCGTCGTTAGGCGTCGCTACGACGCCGACGCGAGGGGGGCAGGCTCGTACTCGGGGACGAGAAGCAGCGTGAAGGTGGCGCCCCGGCCCGGCTCGCTGCACACCGATAGCTCGCCGCCGATCGCCCGAGCGAGCTGGCGGGCTATGTAGAGGCCGAGGCCCGTGCCGCCCTGGCTGCGCGTCATGTGATCGCCGAGGCGCTTGAAGCGCTCGAAGATGCGCTCCATCTCGTGCTCGGGGATGCCGGGTCCCCGGTCGGTGACCGAAACCTCGATGGCGTCGCGTGTTTCCGTCACCGCGACCTCTATCGGCCGGTCGGCCGGCGAGTACTTCATCGCGTTTGAAAGCAGATTGGTAAGGATCTGCTCGACCCAAACCTCATCTCCGCGCGTGAGATGGTGATCGGCGCTCGCGTGGAACACGATCTCGCGGTGTCCGTTCTCCGCACGGAAGTCCGCCACGGTCTTCTCCGCGACCGCGAGCACGTCGACGACGGCGTCACGCCGATCGGACAGCCCGCGTTCCACCTTCGAGACCTCGAGGATGTTCGTGATAAGGCGTTCGAGGCGCTCGGCGTGACGGAGGATCGCTTGTACGCCCTCCTCACGCTGCTGGGGTGAAAGATGCTCGCCGAGCTGAAGCAGAGTGACCGCCCAACCCTTGATCGGCGTGAGCGGAGTCCGAAGCTCATGCGAAACCGTCGCGACGAAGTCGTCCTTCAGCCGCTCGAGCTCGCGAGCCTCGGTCGCGTCACGGGCGACCACGATCAGCATGGATGGCCGGCCATCGGGGTCCGAGACGCGCGTGTACGAGCAGGACAGCCATCGGGTCTCTCCGGCGCGCGTGGTGATCTCGATGTCGGAAGCGAGCTCGTTCTCGTCATCGGCCCACCGCTCGAGCCAGACCGCCACACCCTCGGTGTCGCGCGGCGTCAGCGTGCCGAACAGCCGCGATCCGATCATCTCGGCGGCGCCGTGGCCGGTGATCCGTTCGAGGGCCAGGTTCCAGGTCTTGATCGTTCCGGCCGGCGAGATCGTGAGGATCCCGTCCGACGTGCGTCCCACGATGTCGGCCAGCTTCTGTCGTTCCTCGAGGATCGCGTCGAGCAGGCTGGCCTTGTTCATCCCGCGAGCGGCTTCGACGGCGAGCGCCTGGAGGACGGCCTCTTCCCCGCGCTCGAACCCCTCGAGGCCTTGGCGGTTGTAGAGGCAGAGGACGCCCAGCGTGCGCTCTCCGTCGAGCAGCGGGGCCGCGAGGCAGTCACGCCAGCCTTCGAGATCGAGCAGTGCCGCCGCGATCGGATCCGGCCCCGCCGCGTTCACGCGCACCACGCGGCGTCGCTCGGACAGCGCTGCGGCGAGCGTCTGCAGCTCCCAGGGCTCGTCGTATTCCCGATATCCATCGTGGTCCACGCGATGCACGGTGCGGATCCTTCCGCTGAAGAACAGGACGAGGTCGACCGCATCGCCGCCGAAGGACTGCCGGACCTCGCCGAGGAATCTGGGGATCGCGTCCCGCGGGTCGACGGGGGTTGCGAGCTCCAGGGTCGCGCGGTGGAGCCCTGCGAGGCGCTCCTGGTCCACAACGGCGGCCGCGTAGGCTTTCGACGCCCAGTGGAGCAGCGCCAGCGGAACGGAGAAGAGGAGGACCCCCGCCGTGCTCCATGTGTAGGTCGCGGCGAAGATGATCCCGAACGCCACGTTCAGGATCCATGTGATCCCCCATACCGGGACCAGCGGCGCGAAGCTACGGAGGACGTTCCGGATCGGCTCACGCTGAACGAGGTGCATCGCGTAGGTGAAGGTCACGATGTTCGTGACGATGACGACGGTGATGGCCACGATGAGGGCGAGCGTATTGGCCACATCGAGGCCGGCGCCGGTCGGCAGTAGGTTGAACACCATGCTTCCGAGAGCGGCCGCCGCGCTCCATTGCGCGACGTTGAACGACGCCTTGACGAACGCGTCGCGTCCGATGATGGCGGCCACCGCCTGAGCCATGCCGACGACCAAGACGAGAACGGGGGTCGGCAAGGTCAGGATCGCAGGCGCGAGCGCCGCCTCGAAGAGGGTGATCCCGTCGATGTGTCCTCGGTAGCGGAAGCGCATCATCAAGCGCTCGGCGGCGACGAGCAAGGCGAAGAGCGCGGCCGAGCCCGGCAAGGAGGTGTTGGCCGTGCCGGGCAGGTTCGTCGAGGCCAGTGCCGAAGCGATCGCGACCCCGAAGAGGATCCCGGTGAACAGGGCTATCCGGCTGGGGGACGACCTGCTCGGGTCGGCATCGCTCACCCGCGGCGCGAGCTCGTCAGTTTCGGCGCGCACCAGTCCTTACTCCCACGCGCCGTACCACGCCGAGCCGTGCCACGAGTTCCCGTGCCAGGAGTTCCCGTGCCATGAGTTCCCGTACCAGGTGCTGCCGTGCCAGGAGTTCCCGTGCCAGGAGTTCCCGTGCCAGGAGTTCCCGTGCCACGAGTTGCCGTACCATTGCGACAGGCTCCACGTGAGCGAGTTCCACGGCACCCCCGTGTAGACGATCGGGTTCCACAGGAGAAGCTGCAGGGTGAGCACGCCGTTGACAACGGTCTGCTCGGAGTCGTCGGCTTGCACCTCGACCGTGCCGCGACTCGCGTCCAGAGCGCCCATCCCGTTCGAGCGATCGAGCCCCGCGTTCGCCGTCCCAGACGGTGCGGAGAACGTGCCGGTGTAGGCGTCCACAACGCCGCTTCCGACGGCCATGGGGTCATCGGATGCAGCATCTCGGGCGGTCGACTTCATCGCGTACTTCACCCGGTCGGGGCTCCAGGTCGGGTTGCGCTGAAGCATCAGCGCGGCGACGCCCGAAACTGCGGCGGTCGCTTGCGACGTGCCGCTTCCCTTCCGGTACGAACCGTCGATGTAGTTCGGGAACTGGGTGTCGATCGCGCTCCCGGGAGCACGCAGGGAGACGATGTGTGACCCGGGGGCGACGACGTCGGGCTTGGCGATCCCATCGGAGCCCGTCGGCCCCCGCGAGCTGTAGTTCGGCAGCTCGTCGTCGCCGAGACCGTTCGTTCCCATGTCGTCGGTCGCGCCGACGGTGATCACCCACGGATCGTCCCCGGGCTTGGAGATCGTGCCGGCTTCGGGACCGAGGTTGCTCGCGGCCACCACGACGACGATCCCCGCGTCCCACGCCTTCTCGACCGCGTAGTTGAGCGGGTCGGTGCGGTAGGTCTGCGTACCGTTCGTGCCCAGCGAAAGGTTGAGGACCTTGATGTTGTACTCGCTCTTGAAGGAGACCACCCACTGGATCGCGGCAAGGAGCGTGCTCACGTCGGTCGAGCCGGACGCACCCGCGATCTTGACCGACAGGAGTTTCGCCTGAGGGGCGATGCCCTTCCACTTGCCTCCGGACGCGGCGCCGTTGCCGGCGATGATCCCAGCGATGAACGTCCCATGGCCGAAGGAGTCGTCGCATGTGGGTTCGCCGGAGAAGTTCTTGCATGAGCTCGTCCCGCCGAACAGCCCTCCGTCGCTCACGTCCACGACGCGGCCGGCGAGGTCGGCGACCTCGGTGATCCCGGTGTCGATTACGGCGACCGTGATACCGCTTCCGGAATAACCCGCGTTGTTCACGTCGTCGGCGCGAACGACCTTCCGGTAGACGGAGTTGGGCGTGGACGGGTTCCCGTTCTCGGCGACCGTGACCTTGCGATCCAGCGTCAGCGTGTAGATGCCCGCGACGCTCGCGATGTCGGCGATCTCGGAAGCCGGCACGACCGCGGCGAAGCCGTTCACGATCGGCAGGTCCTTCGTCACGATGCCGCCGGCACGCGTCACGGCGCGAACCGCTTCCCGCACCGCGCCGGGGCGAGCGCGCACGATCAGGTTGACGTCTCCGGTGGTGATGGATGTAAGCGCCGGGTCGAGCTCGACGGCGCCGCCCGAGCTCGATGAAGTCACCGGAGGCAGCGCCGGAGTAGCCGCGGCGAGCAGTCCTGCGAAGAGCAAGAAGACAAGCGCGGAGCGAGTGCGAAGTGCGGTGGCCGTCATCAGCCTCATCTCCCTGATCCGCTTCTGCGAACTTGCCACGCAGTATCTCGGGAGAAGTGCGGTGGGATGTATAGCCCGTGTGGGCCAAGTAGGTGGACTAATTCCAGCGTAGTCCCGTCACCGAAGTGCCTAGGCCTGCGCTCGGGAAATCCGTCTTTAATGGGACCTGAGTTATCGCGTGCAACGTTGAGGGGCGGCCGCGGCCGAGGTCTCAGCCGCTGGAGCCGAGCACACCGTCGTCGGCCACGTCGCGGTAGACGCGATACGAGCGTTCGTCCAGGAGCACGCTCGACCCGGCATCAGTAGTTCCGGTATCCGCGCGGGGGACGATGTTGGTGACGTCCTTCGGCGCGATCTGCAGCAGCACAAGCCCGAGCCGGAACGCGTCGACCAGCGGGATATCCATCTTCACGTTGCGGAAGATCGATCGCACGAACTCGAGGGTCTTGCTCGGATCCTTCGCGACGAGCGCGCGTGCTTTGGTTAGCCCGCCGATCATGACGAGGCCCTGGTTCTCCGAACGCGAGAGATCTCCGAGCGGCGCGTCCTTGCGATTGCGCGACATCGCCAGCGCTTCGGCGCCGCTCAGCGTCTGGGGACCCTTCTTGAGATTGGCGCGCGACGCCTTGTCGTTCATAGCGTAGGGCACGTTGACGGGGATCCCTCCAAGGTCGTTCACCATGTTCGCCAGATGCTCGAACCCGGCGAGCATGTAGTAGTCGAACTTGAACGTCGCCGGTCCTCCGTGGTCGCGGACGAGCCGCTCGACCGTGCTGACCATGCACTCGGCCCCACCGAAGAACAAGCCGCCGGTGATCTTGGTGTCCCTATTGAAGCAGGTCACCGGGACGTAGGAGTCGCGCGGGATCCCCACGATCGAAGCCTTCTTCAGCGTGGGCTCGATCGCGATGATATGGATCGAATCCGCTCGTCCGCTCTGGACCTTCCCGCCGCGCTTGTACTTGGGCGACCCCGCGTCGCTCCCGAGGGCGAGCACGAAGATCGGCTTGTCGAACGAAGGACGGTGCGAACCCGCGTGCGCCCGGTTGATCACGATCGGCTTTTCTTGGGACTGTGCGACGGTCACGCCGCCCACTGTTGTCCAGGCGAGCGCGGCCGCGAGCCCGAGTGCGCTCAGCACGATCAAGCTCCGGCTGCGGCTCATGAGGATGGGCTCGCGGTGGGGGACGGCGTCGGCGTGGTCTGGGTCTCCGTCGTGTCGTACGCGGAGATCTTCCAGCTCGACCCCACCTTCTGGAGGTAGTAGGTCGCCGCCTGGCTGATGGTCACCGCCGGGCCCGAGCGCTTCAAGATTCCGCGGCCTTCGAACTGCACCGATGCCACCGCGAACGTCGGCTTCTGCTTCGAGTCCCAGTAGATGCTCAAGGCGAACGAGTTACTGCCGAGGTCGACGCGTTTCAGCTCCGTGCGGGCTTCTCCGATCGTGAGCGCCGGCAGATCCCTCTGGAACGAGGCCCTCGCTTCCTCGACGAACAGCCCGGCGAGATCCTCGAAGGTTCCGTCGCCCCAGGCGCCCGGGTCGACGAACGCTTGCTGGTAGTACTCGTTGAACATCTCCGTAAGGCCGTCGATCTCACCTTGCTGGGAGCTCGCACCGGCCGCCTTCCCCTGGAAAACGTGCTTCACCTGGGCCGCGAACTCAAGCTTCGGGATCGGCGGCTCGTCGGACCCGCCGAGCGGTCCGCCGCCGCGCGTCAACAGCAAGACGACCACTACCGATGCACCCAACAACCCGAGCACTGTGAAGGTTCTGCGGCGGCGGTAGTTGGGACGACGCACGGAGAAAGACGCGCTTTCGGGCATGTGCGCGGGAGCCTAACGGTGGGGTTCGCGACCGGCAAGCACCCAGGTCAGCGCGCGTGCGAACGGGTTCCCATCCGCTTTGCCAGCCCCAAGGACGCGGGATAGCATCCTCCGGCACCTTTCCGAGGTTTACGGGCCCTTTCTCTTCGCAGGAGGTCATATGCCGGTCGTGCTTGCTCAGGAAGGCGGCAAGATCGAAGCCACCTTCCGAACGCTCGAGAACAACGCACTTTGGGTGATCCTCGGCATCTCGTTCCTCGCGCTCGCCGTGGCCTACGTCTTGGTGAAGGGCGTTCTCAAACACCCCGAGGGCACGCCCAAGATGATCGAGATCGCGAAGGCGATCCAGGAGGGTGCGAGCGCCTACCTCAACCGCCAGTTCCGCACCGTGGGCGTCTTCATCGGGCTGCTTTTCATCTTCCTGTTCTTCGTTCTGCCGGTTCCGAATGATGCGGAGCACTCCGAGTTCGCGCTGCGGTTCGGTCGATCGGTCGCGTTCATCATCGGTGCCGGCTTCAGTGCGCTGACCGGGTTCATCGGCATGTCGCTGGCCGTCCGCGCGAACGTCCGCGTCGCCAACGCAGCCCGCGAGTCGGGACTGCGCCGCGCACTCACCATCGCGTTCCGTGCCGGCGGCGTCGCCGGGATGTTCACCGTCGGGCTCGGGCTGCTGGGCGCTACGGTCGTGCTCCTCATCTACAAGGCCGACGCGGCGCAGGTTCTGGTCGGGTTCGGCTTTGGCGGCGCGCTTCTCGCCATGTTCATGCGGGTCGGCGGAGGCATCTTCACCAAGGCGGCAGACGTCGGCGCCGACCTGGTCGGCAAGGTCGAGAAGGGCATCCCCGAGGACGACCCTCGCAACGCTGCGACGATCGCCGACAACGTCGGCGACAACGTCGGCGACTGCGCAGGGATGGCGGCCGATCTCTTCGAGTCGTATGAGGTGACGCTGGTCGCGTCGATCATCCTCGGGGCCGCCGCGTTCACGACGTCGGGTCCCGACGGCACCAAGTTCGCGATCCTCGGCGTCATGTTCCCGCTGTTCGTCCGCGCGATCGGCGTCATCACCTCGATCATCGGCATCTACATGGTGCGCCCGCGCTCCGAGGAGGAGCACGGGATGAAGGCGATCAACCGGGGGTTCTTCGCCTCGGCGTTGCTGAGCGCGGGCGCGACGTTCGTCGTGGCCAAGCTCTACGTCAAGACCGACGCGCATCCGAACGGCGACCTGAGGGTGTTCTGGGCGGTCGTCATCGGCTTGCTCCTGTCGAGCGTGATCCAGGTCCTCACCGAGCACTACACCTCGACCACGCGCAAGCCGGTGCAAGAGATCGCCGACGCATCGCAGACCGGCCCGGCCACCACCATCCTGTCCGGTTTCTCGGTCGGGATGGAGTCCACCGTGTGGGCGCTCCTGGCGGTCGCCGGCGCGATCATCGGCGCTTTCGCGTTGGGCGACACCATTTCCGAGCGTCTGTACTTCATCTCGCTGACCGGCATGGGGATGCTCACCACCGTCGGCGTGATCGTGTCGATGGATACCTACGGCCCGATCTCGGACAACGCCCAGGGGATCGCGGAGATGTCGGGAGAGTTCGAGGGCCGGCCGGCCGAGATCCTGACCGGCCTCGACGCCGTGGGGAACTCGACCAAGGCGATCACCAAGGGGATGGCCATCGCGACGGCGGTCATCGCCGCCACATCGCTGTTCGGTTCGTTCCGCGAGATCTTGATCGAGAACGATGCATGGCCGGGAGGCATCCGCATCGATCAGCCGGACGTGCTCGTCGGGCTGCTGATCGGAGGCGCGGTTGCCTTCCTGTTCGCGTCCCTCGCGATCCGTGCCGTCGGGCGCGCAGCCAGTCAGGTCGTCGTCGAGGTGCGCAAGCAGTTCCGCGACCACCCCGGCATCATGGATTACACCGAGAAACCCGATTACGCGGCCGTCGTGGACATCTGCACCAAGACGTCTCTCCGGGAGCTGATGACGCCGGGCCTGCTCGCGGTGATCACGCCGATCGTCGTCGGGTTCGCGTTGCAGGCCGAGGCGCTCGGTGCCTACCTGGCCGGCGTCATCCTGTCGGGGCAGCTGCTCGCCGTGATGCTCTCCAACGCCGGAGGCGCGTGGGACAACGCCAAGAAGCTCGTGGAGGAAGGCCTCTACGGCGGGAAGGGCTCCGAGTCGCACAAGGCGACCGTCATCGGCGACACGGTCGGCGACCCGTTCAAGGACACCGCGGGTCCGGCGCTCAACCCGCTGATCAAGGTCATGAACCTGGTGGCGCTGCTCATCGTGCCGATGATCGTGACCAACAGCGACAACGACGGTCTGCGGATCGTCGTGCCGATCGTGGGGGTCATCATCCTCGGGCTGGCGATCACGTACTCGAAGCGGCAGAAGGTCGAGAAGCTCGTGCCGAGCGAGGCGGAGGCTGCCGCGGCGACGGCTAAGTAGCGCCGGCGAGCGCTATCCCTGTGGCTTTCCCCACAGGCACCCGAAGGCTCGCCCGTGCAGGAATCCTCATCCTTCCTAGGTAACAATGACGACCATGGGGCTTTTCAAGAAGGCATTCGGCCGCTTCGCTCAAGACGAGGGGGAGCGCAGAGCCGAGTCGATCCGGGAGTGGGCCGCGAGCATCCCGGGCGCGACGCCGATCGCCGGGGCGAAGCCGCGGACGGTAGCGCGTGTGGCCGGGGTCGTCGAGGGGATACGCGTGCGGCCGCGCGAAGGGGTCCCGGCGATCGAGGCGGTGGTGACCGACGGGTCGGGCACCGTCACCGCCGTGTGGCTCGGCAGACGGATGCTCCCCGGTCTCACGCTCGGGTGCCGTCTCATCCTGGAGGGGCGCCTCGGCGGCGAGCCGGCGGCGATGCAGGTCATGAATCCGCGGTACGAGTTCGCGGGGAGCCCCGAGCCCCACTAAGGGTTCGAACCGTTGGGAGGCGGCCCGCCGGTCAGCGCCGCTCGGAGCCCTTCCTCGGAGTCTTGCGAGGTGATGGCGAGGATCTCGTCGCCTGCGACGAGCGGTGTCTCGAGCTCGGGGATGATCACGTGGCCGTCACGTACGACGGCGATCAGTTGCGTGTCGTGCGGGAGTCGCAGGTCGAACACGTGTTTCCCGGCCAGCGGCGACTCCGGTGGCATCGTCAGCTCTACGAGGCGGACCTTGCCATGCTCGAGGCTGAGCAGCTCGACGAGTCCCCCGACCGTGACCGCCTCCTCGACCAGCGAGGTGAGGATGTGCGGCGGGCTCATCGAGATGTCCACGCCCCACGACTCGGTGAACAGCCACCGGTTCTTCGGATGGTTCACGCGCGCGACGACACGCGGGACGGCGAACTCCTGCTTCGCGAGCAGCGAGATGACGAGGTTGTCCTCGTCGTCGCCGGTCGCCGCGACGAGCACGTCGGCGCGGGCCAGGTCCGCCTTGTCGAGCACCCACGGCTCGCACGCGTCGCCGTGGATCCAGTTGGCGTCCACGGTTGCCTTCGCCTTCTGGTAGACGTCGCTCGATTGCTCGATGACGGTGACGTCGTGTCCGCGCGTCGTGAGGTCGGCGGCGAGGAAACGGCCGACGTTCCCAGCGCCCGCGACGACGACTCGCATCAGTGGTCCTCCTGCTTCTTCAGTCTTGAACGCAGCTCGTCGAGCGCGTCCCGCCGCACGATCACGTGCGCGACGTCGCCTTGCTGGAACGTGAGGTCGTCGGTCGGGATGATCGCGCCGCCCATCCGGTCGACCGCGACGACCATCGCCCGGCCCGGCGAGCCGAGCGCCGAGACCGGCGTCCCGGCGAGCTCCCCGGGGATCTCGAGGCGGAGGATCACCATGTCGCCGTCGCCGATCGCCAGCTCCGTGTGCTCGATGCCGTGGAAGACCTGGTCGTAGATCTCGGCGGAAGCCCACTGGACGGTCGCGACGGTGGGGATGCCGATCCGCCGGTAGATCTCCGCCCGTCGTGGGTCGTATATCCGCGCGACGACCTTGTCGACGTTGTAGTGCTCGCGCGCGATCCGGGCCGACACGATGTTGGAGTTGTCGCCGTTGGTCACCGCGATGAAGGCGCCGGCCTCCTTGATCCCGGCCGCCTCGAGGGTGTCCCGGTCGAACCCCATCCCGACGAGGGTCTGGCCCTCGAAGCCGGGAGGGAGGCGCTCGAAGGCGTGGGGGTTCTTGTCGATGACCGACACGGTGTGACCCTGCCGCGAGAGCGACACGGTGAGGTCGGAACCGACCCGTCCACAGCCTGCGATGACGACGTGCATACGGCCGGGAACCTTACTCCGGAGCACGCGACGGCGAAACCTGCTCGGGCAACCGTCCTACTGCAGGTGGAACGGCACGCTCGTCACGACGACCCCCGGCTCGAACAGCAGGGCGCCCTTGATCCCCAGCGCGGTTTGGTTGTGCAGGAACTGGTGGTACCACTTCGACACGACGAACTCCGGCAGGATCACCGTGACGACCGTGTCGGACGAGCCGGCCCGGATCTGCCGGACGAGCCGGACGAGCGGCTGCGTCACCTCGCGGTAGGGAGAGTCGAGCACCTCGAGCGGCGTGTCCACCGCGACGCTCGACCATTCACGCATGATCTTGTCGGTTTCCTCGTCGTCGATGTTGAATGTGACCGCGCGCAGCTCGGTCGGCCGGATGGACCGGGCGTATCCGAGCGCTCGCAGGGTTGCGTTGTGGACCCCCGACACCAGCACGATCGCCGCGTTGCGCGTGGGCGCGATCGGACCCGATCTTCCCTCTCCGTCGGCGACCGTCGTCACGTCGGTCACCACGACCTGCGGCTCGAATAGCAGGGAGGCCTTGAGCATCAACTCCCGGCGTGTACGCAGGAAATGCTGGAGTCCGTTGCGGTGGATCCTTTCGGGGAGGACGACGGTGATGTACTCGTCGTCGCTTTGCCGCAGAGCGCGTACCCGCTCGCGGACGACGTCGGCGAGGTCGCCCCCGGCCTCGAGCGCTTCGAGCGGCACGGCGATCCGCCGCTCGGCCCATGCCGCGCGCACCGCCGCGGCGGTGCCGTTCTCCGCGACGTGCAAGGCCCGGACCTCGAGGGGGCGAAGGGCTCGCGCGTACCCCAGCGCGCGCATCGCGGCTTCGTCGACCTGCGGTACCAGCACGATGACCCGTGTGCCGATCGCTTGCCGAGGGCGCCCCTCGAGAACCCGGAGCTGCTCTTTGACCGACTGGTAGTGGCGATGGATCGCCTTGAACAGCATCACGATAAACGGCACCGCGGTGATGATGATCCATGCGCCGCCGAGGAACTTCGTGGTCGCCACGACGATGAGCACCAGGCCGGTCGTGATCGCGCCCACGGTGTTGACGGCTGCCTTCCGTTTCCACGCCGGCGGCCGCATCCGACGCCAGCGGATCACCATGCCGGTCTGCGACAGCGTGAAGCTCGTGAACACTCCGATGACGTAGAGCTGTATGAGCCGGGTCACTTCGGCGTCGTAGATCACCACCAGAACAGACGCGAAGACCGCGAGCAGGATGACGCCGTTCGAGAACACCAGCCGGTCACCGCGGTTGATGAACTGCCGGGGCATGAACCGGTCCTTCGCCAAGATGGAGGAGAGGCGGGGGAAGTCCTGGTAGGCGGTGTTGGCGGCCAGCACGAGCACGAGCGCCGTCGTGATCTGGAGCGCGACGAAACCTACCCCTCCTCCGAACACGGCTTCTCCGATCTGCGCGAGCACCGACTTCTCTTCGACGGGGTGGCCGAGCAGCTTCGTGAGGCGATGTGCGGTCTCGGCGTTTAGCGGCCGCACGTGCGTGAGGTTGGCGAACATCGTGATCCCGATGAACATCGTGATCGCCACTACACCCAGCACCGCGAGCGTCCTGGCAGCGTTGCGTGCTTGCGGCCGGCGGAACGCGGTCACTCCGTCGGCTATCGCCTCGACGCCGGTGAGCGCCGTGGATCCCGAGGAGAACGCCTTCAGCACGACGAAGAGGCTCAGGGAGTGCACGACCGGGAACGCCTGATCGCCGAGGCCGCGGGTCGCTTCCGCGATCTCTGCCTGCGGACACTCCGAGGCGAGACATCGCCCGGCGCCGACGATCAACGTCATAAGCACCGAGCCGATGAACGCGTAGGTCGGGACGGCGAACAAGGTTCCCGACTCCTTCACGCCGCGCAGGTTCATGATCGTGACGAACGCGATGAACCCGAGCGCGAGCGCGACCCTATGGTGCAGCAATCCGGGGATGAGCGAGGCGACGGCGAAGGCCCCGGCGGCGACGCTCACCGCGACGGTCAGGATGTAGTCGGTGAGCAGGGCGCCCGCGGCGATCAGGCCGGGGGTGACGCCGATGTTCTCCTTGGTGACGATGTAGGAGCCTCCGCCTTTCGGGTAGGCCATCACCGTCTGCCGGTACGACGTGATCACGATGATCATCAACGTGGCCACCGCCGCCGCGATCGGGATCGACCTCGTGAGCGCGCCCGTCCCCGCCGTGATCAGCACGAGGAGGATCTCTTCGGTCGCGTATGCGTTGGACGACAACGCGTCGGACGCGAATACGGGCAACGCGAGGACCTTCGGAAGGAGCTGGTGCCCTGCCTCTTCGGTGGCGAGTCGCCGCCCGAGTAGTGCCCTCTTGATCGCCGACCCGGATGACGTCGTCATGTACGAGGCCGCTCGCGCGGGCGTTCCAGCTCGGTCAAACCCTTCGTGAGGATCCGGAGGGTGCGTTCCTGGAGCCGGAATCGCGTCCAGGCACGCAGTGCGCGCACCAGAACAACGCCGGCCGTTCCGGCGAGGAACGCCGCTGCGACTATCTTGTCCAACTCGGCCATCGCGGCCTCCTTCCGATGACAGCATCGGACGAGGACCGTCAACGACCCGTCAGGAAACCGGGCAGGGGTGTAAAGAAATCGTCAATCCTCGGCGCCGGGCCGGGGCTCCGCTTGTTTCGTCCACAGGACGACCCCATCCTGTAGGTGTGAAGCGCTACGATCCCGGTTCCGCGGCGCGAGCCGCCGCCGCACTGCTCGGGCCCGCGGCAGCTACCGGACTCGGGCTGGCGATCGGGGCGGAGCGCACGACCGCGGCGGCGCTCGCCTACATCCTCGCGGTACTCGGTGTGGCCGCCATCGCCGGGCTCGTTCCCGGCATCGTCGCCTCCGTGCTCAGCTTCCTCGGCCTGAACTTCTTCTTCACCCCACCCCGCAGGACGTTCTCGGTGGCCAAGACCGACGACCTGATCGCGCTCGCCGTGTTCATCTCGGTCGGGATCGTCGTGAGCGGCTTGGTCGCGCTCGAGCGGAGTCAGCGCTTGAGGGCCGAGCGCCGTGAGCTGGAGTCTCGCAGCCTTTACGCGATCTCGAGTCGCATGCTCGGCGAAGGCGACCTCGACGAGGCGCTGGCGGATCTCGCATCGGCGTTGCGGCGGCTGCTGGGACTCGCACGATGCGAGGTGCACGTAGCCGGAGCGGACGGCGCGACGGTGGTCGCCGACGGCGAGTCGGGCGGCGGAGCCGTAGTTCGGATCCCGCTTTCCGCCGCTCGCGGCGAGCTCGGCATGTTGCTCCTCGAGCCGGGCTCATCGCCCCTCGGCGAGGCGGAGCATCGTGTCGCGGCGATCTTCGCCCGGCAGACGGCCGCCGCGATCGAGCGGCGAGACCTCGAGCGAGAGGCTCGCGAGGCACGACTGAGCATCGAGACGAACCGCCTCAGACGAGCGATCCTTTCCGCGGTGAGTCACGACTTCCGGACGCCGCTCGCTTCGATAAAGGCTGCGGTGACCGCCCTGATCCCGGGGCGAGGATCCGGGCCCGTGGTGCCGTTGGCGTCGGAGGATGCGACCGAGCTCCTGAACACCGCGCTCGAGGAGACGGAGCGGCTCGAGCGGCTGGTTGCGAACCTTCTCGACCTCACGCGGATCCGCTCGGGCGCTCTCGCGCCCGAGCGCGTTGTGGTTTCCCTCGATGAGATACTCGAGGACGTACTGGCGGGGTTGCGCTCGACGCTGGCGGATCGCCCGCTCTCGATCAGCGTGCGGCCGGACGTGCCGCCCCTGGAAGTCGATCCCATCCAAGTAGGTCAGGTCTTGCGTAACGTCGTGGAGAACGCGACGAAGTTCGCCCCGGCGCGTTCCGAGATCAAAGTCACCGCGTCTCGATGGCATGGCTCGGTCGAGGTGCGGATCAGCGATCGAGGTCCCGGCATCGAACCCGAGTCGAGGGACAAGGTCTTCGACGAGTTCTATCGTGCCGGCGACGGCCGGGCCGCCGGAACGGGACTCGGGCTCGCGGTCGCACGCGCGCTCGTGCGGGCGAACGGAGGGGAGATCTGGATCGAAGGAGCGCCAGGGGGCGGAGCGACCGTGGCGATCCGCCTCCCGGCCGCAGGGGGGACGCCGACGTGACGCGGGTGCTGGTCGTCGACGACGAGCCGCAGATCGCCCGGGCCTTGCGCGTGGCGCTCTCCGCGCGGGGCTACGACGTCGACACGGCCGGCAACGGCGAGACCGCGCTGGAGCGTCATGCCTCGAACCCCGCCGACGTGATCGTGCTGGACCTGGGTCTTCCCGGCATCGACGGCGTCGAGGTGACGCGACGGCTCCGCGGCTGGTCGCAGGTGCCGATCATCGTCCTGTCGGTACGCGACGCGCAGGACGACAAGGTTGCCGCGCTCGACGCCGGGGCCGACGACTACCTCACCAAGCCGTTCGGGATGGACGAGCTGCTCGCGCGGATCCGAGCGGCGCTCCGCCGCATCCCCGAGGCAAGCCCGGGGCCCGCGACCCTGACCTTCGGCTCGATCGACATCGACCTGGCCAAGCGGCTCGTCCGCAAGGACGGCGAGGCGCTGCACCTGACGCCGACCGAGTACGACCTGCTCGAGGCGCTCGTCAGGAATCCGGGGAAGCTGCTCACCCACCGATGGCTCTTGTCGAAGGTGTGGGGCGGGGCCTACGGGGGGGAGAGCCACTACGTCCGGGTCTACGTCGCCCAGCTCCGGAGGAAGCTCGAGGATGAGCCGTCGCGGCCTCGCTGGATCCTCACCGAGCCCGGTCTCGGCTATCGCTGGGCCGAAGAGTCCGTCACATGAGGTGATACGGCACGCTCGTCACCACGACGCCGGGCTCGAAGAGCATCACGCGCTTGATCGACAACGCCGTCTGATTGTGCAAGAACTGGTGATACCACTTCGACACGACGAACTCGGGCACGATGACGGTGACGACCGTGTCCGGGCCGGCAGCCCGGATCTGCCGGATCATCCTCACGAGCGGCTCGGTCACTTCGCGATAGGGAGAATCGACGACCTCGAGCGGGATGTCGACGGCCGCCTGGCCCCAAGCACGCATCATCTTCTCGGTCTCTTCCTCCTCGACGTTGAACGTGACGGCTCGTAGCTCGGTCGGTCGGATCGCCTTTGCGTACGAGATGGCTCGTAGCGTCGCGTTGTGCACGGCCGAGACCAGCACGATGGCCACGTTGCGAGTCGGTGCGATCGGACCCGAGATCGCGGCCGACGAAGCGTTGTCCTCGATGATGCTCGGCACGTCGGTGACGACCACCATCGGCTCGAACAGCATGGCGGCCTTGAGCATGAGCTCGCGGCGCTGCCGAAGCAGACGGCCGAACCGGCGAAGATGGAGCCGTTCGGGGATGACGAGCGTCACGAACTCATCTTCACCTCGGCGGATCTCGCGGATGTGCCGGCGGATCGCCTCGATCTGGTCGTCGTCGTCCTCGACCACGTCGAGGGGCACGGTGAGCCTCCGCGCGACCCATTCCGTTCTCGCGGCGTCGGCGGCGGACGATGAGTCGGCGACGACGAGCGCTCGCACCTCGAGCGGACGCAGGGCGCGCGCGTAGCCGAGCGCGCGCATCGCGGCCTCGTCCACCACGCCGATGAGCACGACCGCGCGTGTGCCGGTGGGCATCGGCAGCCGAACCTCGTCCGCACGTAGCTGGGTCGCGACGGAGGCGTAGTGGCGGTTGATCCCGCGGAAGAGCATGACGATCAGCGGGACGACGACGACCATGATCCAGGCGCCCTGTGTGAATTTGGTAGAGATCACCACGATGCAGACGATGCCGGTCGTGATCGCGCCGGCTGCGTTCATCGCCGCCTGCCGTCGCCATCCCGGTGGCCGCAGTCGCCGCCAGCGAAGCACCATCCCGGTCTGGGAGAGCGTGAACGTCACGAAGACGCCCCCCACGTAAAGCGGGATCAGCCGGGTCACGTCGGCGTCGTAGATGACGATCAGGAGTGCGGCCAGCGCGGAAAGCATGAGGATCCCGTTCGAGAACACCAGCCGGTCGCCGCGGTTGATGAACTGCCTCGGCATGAACCGGTCTCGAGCCAGGATCGAAGATAGCCTCGGGAAGTCCTGGTACGCGGTGTTCGCCGCAAGGATGAGGATCAACGCGGTGGTGATCTGAACGGCGCCGAATCCGATGCCACCGCCGAAGGTTGCGTTCGCGACCTGTGCCACGACGGACTTCTCGCCGGTCGGGCGCGCGTGCATCTGGTTGGCGAGGAACGTGATGCCGATGAACATCGAGATAGAAAGCACCGCGAGGATGGCAAGGGTGGCGGCCGCATTCGCCGCCTGCTCCGAAGGCTTCCGTCCACGGAACGCGGCGACGCCGTCGGCGATCGCCTCGACCCCCGTGAGCGCGGTGGCACCGGACGAGAAAGCCTTCAGGATCAGGAAAAGCCCGACGGCCTGTGTCGTTGCGGCGTGCTCGCCGGTGACGGCGACGCGCGGGCACGTCCCGACCGTGCAGCGAAAGACGCCGATCCCGATCATGACGAAGATCGAAGTGATGAACGCATAGGTCGGCGCCGCGAACAGCGTCCCCGACTCCTTCGCTCCTCGCAGGTTCATGAGCATGATCACCGCGAGGAACGTCAACGCCATGGCGACGCGGTGGTCGTTCAGCGGCTCGACGAGCGAGGCGACGGCGAAAGCGCCGGCGGCCATGGACACGGCCGCCGTAAGCACGTAAGCGAGCTGGATGGACGCGGCGGCGACGAGGCTTGGGATCGTGCCCACGTTGTCTTTGGTCACGATGTAGGAGCCGCCGCCGCGCGGGTAGGCGCGGACGGTCTGGCGATAGGACGTCACGACGATGAGCATGAGACCGGACACCGCCAGGGCGATGGGAAGCGACCAGCCGAGGGCCATCGGCCCCGCCAGGATCAGCACGTGCATGATCTCCTCGGTGGCGTACGCGTTCGAGGACAGCGCGTCCGACGCGAAAACCGGCAAGGCAACCAGCTTGGGGAGGAGCTGGTGGCCGGCCTGATCGCTGGCGAGGGGACGGCCGAACAGGAATCGCTTGAACGTGCGACCGACGTTCGGCATCTATGCGGCTGGGCCGACGATCGTCTTCATCGAGCCTGCATGATGCGGCCCGTCGGACGGGGAGGCCAATCGCTTATCATCGGCCGCCGGAAACAGGAGGTGTGTTCCCCATGAGATCCCATTCCGAATACCTCACGTTCAACACCAAGGAAACCCGCGAGTATCTGAACATCACCGACCAGGTCGCCGAGGCCGTCTCCAAGAGCGCCGTGAAAGAAGGACTCTGTCTCGTCTCCGCCATGCATATCACCGCCGGCGTCTACGTCAACGACGACGAGCCGGGCTTCCGGTCCGACCTGACCGACATGCTGGAGCGGATCGCGCCCGAGGGCGCCGACTACCGGCACCACGAGACCGGCGAGACCAACGGCGACGCGCATCTCAAGAACATGCTGACCGGCTTCCAGGTCGTTCTCCCGATCACCAAAGGAGCGCTCGACCTCGGCCCTTGGCAGCAGGTTTTCTACGCGGAGTTCGACGGCCGGCGGCGGAAGCGTGTCGTGGTCAAGGTGATCGGGGAGTAACGATGGACATCCAGGAGGCTCGTGCGCTGGTGCAAGAGAAGACCACCAAAGACATCACCGCCCGGCACTTGATCTCCGTCGAAGGAGTGATGCGCCGGCTCGCTCAGCACTTCGGCGAGGGCGAGCACCGGTGGGCGCTGACAGGGCTCTTCCACGACCTCGACCAGGACGTTACGGCCGACGATCCCGAGCGCCACGCCAACCTGGCTGCGTCGTGGCTCCGCGAGCGCGACGTCGACGCCGCCGTCGTCAACGCCGTCCTGGCCCACGCGCACGCCGAGTATCGGACCGACCTCATGTCGCAGGCTGTGGTCGCCGCGGACGCCGTCGCCGGGTTGCTCGTTGCCGCGGCGCTGGTCCGGCCCGAGAAGGCGGTGGGGATGAAGGTGTCCAGCGTGAAGAAGAAATATAAGGAGTCTTCCTTCGCGCCGGGCGTGAACCGCGAGGAGATCGCCGCGTGTACCGAGCTCGGATTGGAGATGGACACCTTCATCGGGCTCGGCATCGAAGGCCTGCAGCTGGTCGCGGCCGACATCGGCCTGGCCTGAGCGCTCCGCCCGAACGTCCCCAGCGCCCGAGCCCGCTCCGCGTATCGTGGGTCGGATGGCCTCCAAACGCGCGGCGATCCCTGCGATCGCGCTGCTTGTAGCAAGTGCGGTCGGCGTCCTCGGAAGTGTCCGTGGAGTCGGCGCTCAAACCCCGCCGGATGCCGCGCCGAGGAGGGCGGCATTCGTCGTCCTTCCCGAGACCGAGGCGCTGAGCGTTTTCGCATCGCGCCCATTCCAAGTAGGGCTGGGCGTCTTTCCGCCGAGCCGCGATCCGGTTCGTTTCATCCGTGAGGTCGGTTACGGGTCTCCGAGCCAGGAGCCCGACGCAGATGACCAGCCACCGAGCCTTCCGCAGGCGCTGCGCTCGGACAGGGTGCAAGTGTTCCCCCCTGGGCTCGAAGGCCGTCGGGAGGTGATCGAGGCGATCGAAGCTGCGTTCGAGCCCGGTTTCAACCCTTCCTTCGGGGGCGACCGGAGGCTCGAGGTCTACTCGCTCTCCAGCGCGACAACGATGGACAGGATCATCGGCATCACGGATGGACCGGTCATCGTGCTCGGCGTCGGCGACCGAAGCCCGGTTCGCATCGGGATCTGCGAGAGAGCCTGCTTAGAGCGGGGACGGTCGTCGCCGCCGGGCGTCTTGAAGGGAGGTATCACGCGGCGGCCCGGCATCGTGACGCCTTACGACCTCGGCGTAACCATCCTCGATCGACTCGGCGTCTCGCCGATACCAGAAGGCTTCATCGGAGAGCCGCTCACGAGCGAGCCGGATCCGGATGCGCTGCAGCGAGTCGATTCGCTCGCGAGCAGGCTCGAGCGTGACGACTCGTTCGCGCCCGGGCTCGCAGCCTCAGCCGTTGGGACGGGCGGGCTGCTCGTGATCTTCGCATGGCTCCTGCGCAAGCTGAGTCGCACCACGCTTGCGATGCGTCTCGCGCAAGCAGCGGTGTTCGTGCTCCCCGGCTGGGTGCTCGCGGAGTTCATCCCGAGCTCCGCCTGGGGGGTGCGCGCGATACCTATCTTCGTCGGAGCCCTGCTCGGCGCGGCGATCGATCCGCGTGACCCCGTCCGAACGATGGCTCGTGTCGGGTTCGGCTCGGCCTTCGGCTTCGCCGTCCTCGTCGCGATTGCGCCGCTCAACCCCGGCAGTGAGCCGGGGTTGTCGATCTGGGGGAACCCCCTGGTTTCCTGGCGGTTCTTCGGAGCGCAGAACGTTCAGGCGGCGATCATCGCGTCGGGCATGGTCGTATGGGGTGTGCTCGCAGGACTCGCGGCGCGGGTCCTCGCCGTCGTCGCCCTCGGCGCGGCGATCGTCGTGGGAGCGCCGGCGATCGGCGCGAACTTCGTGGGCGTACTCACCTTCGTCTTGGGTGCGGCCGTTGCGATCACCGCGCTCGTGCGACGTCGCGCGAGCTTGGGGCAACTGCTGGCCTCGGGAGCGCTCGCGGTCGGCGCGTTCGTCCTCGCACTCCTGGCAGACGCGGGTTCCCCGGTCTCGCACGGCGGACGCGCCGCCCGGCGGATCTCGAGCGACGGCTGGGCTGCGGCCCGGGATCTCATCGAAGGCCGCCTGCGGCTCAACGTCGAGCTCATCCGCGACTTCTCCGGTGGCTGGATCTTCGTGACACTCCTGCTCGTGACGCTCGCAGCGCTGATCGCGTGGGGGCTTCGAACCGAGCAAGGCCCGCTGCGGGCTCGGGTCGCGGTGCTCGCCGGCGCGCTCATGGCGCTCGCGTCGATGGTGCTAGAGGACTCCGGCTTCTACTCGGGGGCGGTCCTCTGGTTCGTCGCGGCCGACGCGTGGCTGCTCGTGTCGCTGGCGCCGGGCCTCGGGGTCATTCCGCCGGTGGGTGACGTTCCGCTCGCCGGCGTCGGATCAGATACGCGGCCCCCGCAACCAGGATCAGCCCGGCGATCACGTAGCTCGCCAGATTGAACTCACCGACGATCGCGTTCCAGTTCTCCCCGAGCAGGTAGCCGACCGCCGTCAGGGCGAAGACCCACGGCAAGAAGCCGAGGGCCGAGAACACCGTGAACCGCCCGAGGGGCATCCGCTCGATCCCCGCCGGAAGCGAGATGAACGCACGCACCATCGGGATCAGGCGGCCGAACAGAACCGCCTTGGTCCCGTGCTTTCCCCACCAGAGCTCGACCTTGTCCAGATCTGCGGGCTTGACGCCGACGTACTTGCCGTAGCGGTCGAGGGGGGCGCGACCGAGCTTCCATCCGACCCCGTACCAGAACCACGAACCGACCACGTTTCCCAGCACGCCGGCGAGCGCCACAGCGAAGAAATTGAGCTGTATCGCGTCGAGCGGCCGGTCGGGGGATGCGAGGAACCCGGCGAACGGCATCGTCACCTCGGAGGGGATCGGCGGGAAGACCGTTTCTGCGAGCATCAGGAGGAAAACGGCAAGGTAGCCGTGCTTCGCGAACCCCTCGACGAACGCTTCCATGGCTCGGGAATGATATCCGCGCGAGCGTCGTTATCTGCCCTGGTCGCGGCCCCAGCAGTTGACAGGGCGCGGATGCGGCGCTACAAGCCCGGCCCCGGAAGGGTCTATACGCATCTCCCCCGTACCCACCTCCTCTCGGAGAGTTGATGGCGAAGAACATCGTCGTAGTCGAATCGCCGACCAAGGCGAAGACCATCGGCAAGTACTTGGGCCCGGACTATCACGTCGTGGCCTCGATGGGTCACGTCCGGGACCTGCCGAAGTCGACCAAAACCGGGCTGGGCGTCGAGGTCAACGGCGGCGTCAAGATGGACTATCACGTCATCACGAAGGCGAAGAAGTTCATCTCCGACCTGCGTAAGGAGGCCAAGGACGCGCCGACCGTCTTCCTCGCGACCGACCACGACCGCGAGGGGGAGGCGATCGCCTGGCACATCGCCGACGCCGCGAAGCTGGCGCCCGAACGCGCGCGTCGTGTGACCTTCACCGAGATCACGCAGACGGCGATCCGCGAGGCTTTCGCCAACCCGCGCGACATCGACGACAACTTGGTCAACGCGCAGCAAGCCCGGCGCGCGGTGGACCGTATCGTCGGCTATCGCATCTCTCCCATCCTGTGGCGCAAGGTCCGCAGCGGAATCTCCGCGGGTCGCGTCCAGTCGGCGGCGCTGCGTCTCGTCGTGGATCGCGAGCGCGAGATCCAGGCGTTCGAG
Organism: Actinomycetota bacterium; assembly: GCA_040905475.1. NCBI lineage: Bacteria > Bacillati > Actinomycetota > Actinomycetota bacterium. Next base: position 53,991 of record JBBDRM010000142.1, on the reverse strand, counting down.
CCGCGCGAGTACTGGACGATCGAGGCGCTGCTCGCCACCGACAAGGGCGAGACATTCACGGCGCGTTACCCGTACCTCGAGAAGGAGAAGTTCGAGCTTCCCGAGGAAGCAACGGCGCAAGCGGTCGTCGACGAGGTCCGCGACGCGTCGTGGGGCGTCGCGCAGGTCAAGCGCCAGGAACGCCGCCGGAACCCCGCGCCTCCGTTCATCACCTCTACGCTCCAGCAGGAAGCCTCGCGCAAGCTCGGCTTCTCGGCGAAGCGGACGATGGTCGTCGCCCAGCAGCTCTACGAAGGCGTCGAGATCGGCACCGAGGGATCGGTCGGCTTGATCACGTACATGCGAACCGACTCGCCGCAGGTTGCGGATCAGGCCCTCACCGAGATCTCCGAAGTCGTCCGGGATCGCTTCGGCAAGGAGTACGCGCTCGACAAGCCGCGCCGCTTCAAGTCGAAGCAGTCGCGGGCGCAGGAGGCGCACGAAGCCATCCGGCCCACGTCCGCGCTGCGTGACCCCGACTCGGTCGCGAGCTACCTCGAGAAGGATCAGGTCCGGCTATACACCCTTATCTGGCAGCGTGCCGTCGCGTCCCAGATGGCGCAAGCGATCTTCGACGCCGTGTCGGTCGACGTTTCGGCCGGCGAACGGACCTTCCGCGCGAGCGGGCAGACGGTCCGCTTCGACGGCTTCATGCGCGTGTACAGCGAGGGCCGCGACGATCCGACGCCCGAAGAGGAGCAGGAGGGAGCGCTGCCCAACCTCGAAGAAGGCCAGTCGCTCGCGCTCAACGAGCTGACCCCCTCGCAGCACTTCACCGAGCCGCCGCCGCGCTTCACCGAGGCGTCTCTCGTGAAAGCCCTCGAGGAGCTCGGCATCGGCCGGCCGTCGACCTACGCGCAGATCATGTCGACGCTGCACGACCGCAAGTACGTGGAGTCCGATCGGAAACGGCTGGTTCCGACCGAGCTCGGCATCGTCGTGTGCGACTTCCTGTCCGACGTCTACCCGAAGGTCGTCGACCTCGGGTTCACCGTTGAGATGGAACAGGAGCTCGACAAGATCGCAGAGGGCGAACTCGACTGGGAGCCGGTCGTCCGCACCTTCTTCAACGAGGTCTCCGAGATCGCGGAGCGGGCCGAAGAGAAGGCCGAACGTCCGATGGAGACCACCGACATCGTCTGCCCGGAGTGCGGCGCGGAGACCGGTGCGAAGATGAAGAAGACGTGGGGTCGCTACGGCTGGTTCCTATCGTGCGAGCGGTTCCCCGATTGCAAGGCCAGGATGGCGGTCGAGGAAGCGGGAGGCGACGGGAAGCCGGGTCGTCCCGAGCCCGAGCAGACCGACATCCCGTGCCCGATCTGCGGCAAGCCGATGCTCAAGCGAGTGGGACGGTTCGGAGCCTTCCTCGGATGCCCGGACTATCCGAAGTGCAAGGGAACGAAGAATCTCGACGAGGTCGAAGGCCCCGAGATCGTCTGCCCGAAATGCAAGGAAGGCCGTGTCGTCCGCAAGCGGACGAAGCGGAAGCGGACGTTCTGGTCGTGCAACCGCTATCCCGATTGCGATTACGCGATCTGGGAGCCGCCGATCGGGGCGTGCCCGGAGTGCAAAGGCCCGGTCGTGGCCGACGCCGAGTCGGGCGCGAAATGCTTGGCTTGCGAGCGCACGTTCGAGCGCGAGGCGATCGAGGCGGCGACCGCCGACGCCCTCGAAAAAACCCGCGTCGGGGCGGCTCCTTCCGCCGAAAGCGCGGCCTCCTCAGAGACGCCTGGCTCGGAAACCTGAGTGCTACCCTGACCGCAGGGGCGAGGGGCCCCGGCGGACAGGAGGATCCAAGCCATAGCCGAGAAGCGCTCGACGCAGCACGAACTCGTCCCGCCGAGTGAGAAGCCTTCTTCCCTTCTCTCGCTGCTGAAGCGCCGCTACTTCCGCCGGTTATGGGCGGTCACGACCGTTTCGAGCCTGGGGGACTGGCTCGGCGTCTTCGCCCTGACGATCTTCGTCCAGAACCTCTCCGAAGGGAACGCGGAGTTCGCGGTCGGCGGCGTGCTCCTCTTCCGCGTCGTGCCGGGATTGTTCTTCGGACCGTTCGCTGGGGTGCTCGCCGACCGCTTCGACCGGCGGCGCTTGATGATCACGGCCGACCTCATGCGGGCCGGACTGATCGCTTCGCTGCCGTGGATCCGCCACCTCTGGGCGCTGTTCCTGGTGTCCGCGGTGATGGAGATGCTCACGCTGCTGTGGTCCCCGGCGAAGGAGGCGACGCTCCCCAACCTGGTCGAGCGGCACGAGCTGATGACGGCGAACCAACTCTCGCTGATCACTACTTACGGAACGTTCCCGCTCGCGGGCGCGCTCGTCGCCGGCCTCGGCGGGCTGGCGGGCGTGCTCGGCAGCAACATAAGCGCCTTCAGCGTGTTGAAGGAGCATCCGACGTCGCTCGCGTTCTTCGTCGATGCCCTGACGTTCCTCTTCTCCGCCGCGATGGTCGCCACGTTCCCGGCGCACCTCATGAAAGCCAAGCGCGCGCTGACCGAAACGTTCGACGCGGCCCATGCCTTCCGCGATTTCGCGGAGGGTTTGCGGTTCGTCCGCTCCGACCGGACCGTACGCACGCTCGTCACGGGCGCATGGATCGCCTTCACCGGCGGGGGAGCGGTTATCGCCCTCGGCCCGATCTTCGCCTCACGGATCGTGGACGGCTCCAAGGCGGCCGCACAGACGGCGTGGGGCGCGCTGATCGTCGCCGTCGGCATCGGGCTCGTCGGCGGCATGATCACGGCCGGCGCGATCGCGCGACGGGTGGCTCGCGAGCGCATCTTCCCATTGGGGCTGATCCTCTCAGGCTTCTCGGTGATCATCGTCTCGTCGATGACGTCGATTACTCCGGCGATCGCTGCGACGCTCTTCGTCGGGTTCGGCGCCGGCGTCGCGTGGGTCACGATCTTCACGCTGCTCCAAGAGCGCGTCGAGGACCGGCTCCGCGGCCGCACCTTCGCGACGCTGTACACCGGGATCATGCTGTCGCTGTTCGTGGCGCTCGGCGGCTGGCCGCTGCTCGCCGGGGCGATCGGCAATCACACCGTTCACGCCGGCGGATACATCATCGACCTGGCAGGCGTACGCGTCGTGATGTGGGCGGGCGGCGGGTTCCTGATGCTGGCGGGGATCACCGCGATCCGCGCTATGCGACCGAAGGCCATCATCGGGAAGGTTCGCGGTCGCATCAAGGGTCTACAGTTCCACCCTCGCCCGATCTCCGGGGGCGAGCGCCGCGGCCTGTTCTTCGCTTTCGAGGGCGTCGAGGGCTGCGGGAAATCGACGCAGGTGAAGCTCTTGTATGAAGTGCTCGAAGCCCAAGGAAGGAAGGTTGTCGTGACGCGCGAGCCCGGCGGCACGCGCATAGCCGAGCGCATCCGTCACGTGGTGCTCGACCCCGACTGCAAAGAGATGGATCCGAAGACCGAAGCCTTGCTGTATGCGGCCAGTCGCGCCCAGCACGTCTCGGAGGTGATCCGGCCGGCGCTCGAGGTCGGATCGATCGTGCTTTGCGACCGTTACCTCGACTCGTCGCTGGCGTATCAGGGGATCGCCCGCGGCTTGGGTGAGGACGACGTCATGCGGCTGAACGCGTGGGCGACCGACGAGATGCTTCCGGATCTCGTGCTGCTGCTCCACCTCGACGCGGAGCTCGGCCTCGCGCGAACGAAAGGCGACCCCGACCGCATGGAGCAGGAGGACGTCGCGTTCCATCGCAAGGTCGGCGAGGCGTACCTCCACCTCGCGCGGTCGTTCCCGAGCCGCTTCGCCGTCATCGACGCGGCAGGCTCGATCGAAGAGGTGCAGCGTCAGGTCAGAACGGCGATCCTCCCATTCATGCGGGAAGGCATCTGATGGCGAGCAAGCCCGAACGCGCACCGCTTCCGCAGATGTGGTCGCGGCTCGTCGGGCAAGAGGCCGCGGTCGCCGCGCTCGGCGAGGCGCTCTCCTCGGGCAGCCCCGGTCACGCATGGCTCTTCGTCGGGCCCGAGGGGGTCGGTCGCCGGCCGGCGGCGCTCGCGTTCGCCGCCGCGCTGAACTGTCCCTCCGGCGGCGTCGGATGCGGCGAGTGTTCGTCGTGCGCGAAGGTGCTTCGCTGGGCGCACCCGGACGTGCATCTGATCGTCCCCGAGGGTCAGCAGATCCTCGTCGACCAGATCCGGGGCTCGACGACCGACCGGGGGGTGATCCCCGAAGCTCACCGGACGGCCATCGAAGGCTCCGCGAAGGTCTTCGTGATCGAGGACGCGTCGCAGATGAACCCGCACGCCGCGAACTCGTTGCTGAAGGTGCTCGAGGAGCCGCCGGCCGGGGTGGTGTTCCTCCTCGTGACGGCGGACGCCCAAGGGCTGCCCGAGACCGTGGTGTCGCGGTGCCGGCGGATCGACTTCGTACCGCTCGGACCTCAGGCGATCCGCCGGGTGCTCGTGGAGCAGCACAACCTCGACGCCGAGCGCGCCGCGTGGGCCGCCCGCGTCGGCGGCAACCTCGCCCGGGCGTTGCGGCTCGCCTTCGACCCCGAGGCGGGGACGCGAAGGCTCGCGCACCTGGGCCTTCTCGCGCGACTCGCGTCGGCGGAGCTCTCCGAAGCGATCCGCGCTGCCGAAGAGATACGAGCCGAAGCCGAAGACGCAGCCGCAGCGCTGCGGAAGCAGCACGAGCGCGAGCTCGAGGATCTGGCCGAGCTCATCGGCGACGGACGCGGAACCGCGTCGCAGCGCAAGCGGCTCGCCGACCGGCAGAAGCGCGAGGCGCGGCGCGCGGAGCTCGACACGTATCTCTACACGCTCGACGATCTCGCGACCGCCTACCGCGACCGCTTGATCGGCGCCGTCGGCGCCGGCGAGGAACTCATGGTCGACGACGCGGCGCCGCGCCTGCGGTCGGATCCGTCTTCCGCGCTCCGTGCGCTCGAACTCATCGAGCGCACGCGACTGGCGATCGAACGCAACGCCGCTCCGCGGCTCGCGCTCGAGGCGCTGTTCGCGGGGCTCGGCGCGTTCCCCGTTCACTGACGCGCCGATCAAAGGACTTTCCCCGGTCGCGTCGAACCTTTACCGTGGAGGCACGATGGCGGAAAGGCGACTCATCCGGCTCGATCCGAACGACACCGCGCGGGCGCTCGCGAGGGTGCCGTTGTTCGCGGGTTGCTCCGGCGAGGACCTTCGCGACATCGCATCGCTCGCGCATCTGTTGAGCTTCGAGGACGGCGCCGTGATCGTTCCCGAAGGCGAGGAAGGTCTGGGCTTCTATCTGTTGCTCTCCGGTGCGGCCGTCGTCTTGCAGGAGGGTGCGGAGGTGAATCGCATCGGATCGGGCCAGTTCTTCGGTGAGATCGCGTTGCTCGAGGGGACCCCTCGGACCGCGTCGGTCGTCGCGACGGAGCGGACGGTGTGCCTCGGGATCTTGCGGAGCGACTTCCGCCCGCTCCTCGTTCGGCAGCCTCGGATCGCGTTACGGATCCTCGAGGAGGAAGCGCGACGGATCGATCCGGGGGCCGCAAAATCGCGTGCTACCATGGCCCCCGTTTCTCCGCCGGAGTAGCTCAGGGGCAGAGCAGCCGCCTCGTAAGCGGCAGGTCGGGAGTTCAAATCTCCCCTCCGGCTCCACCCAGCATCCAACCCTCGGGTCGCGCCTACGCGCATGCTTTTGACGGTGGTGAGGATCAGCGCGCCGCCCTTCGGGCGGGTTATGGAGAACTAGTCTCAGGTTGCTAGCCGGCGCGCTGGAGCGCTTCGGCGAGCACGCGCTGCGCGACGCCGCGACGGAACATCTCCTGGCGTTCGCGCTCCGTGACCCCGCCCCAGACACCGTAACGCTCCCGGTTCTGCAGCGAGAACGCGAGGCAGTCCGTCTTCACGGCGCACGCGGTGCAGATCTCCCTCGCGCGCCACGCCTCGTCGTCTGAGATCGGGAAGAAAACCTCGGGGTCGACGCCGCGACAGGAACCATCTTCCTGCCACGTCATTCGAGCCTCGTTCATGGGAACTCCTCCTCTGGGTGCTAGCTAGAGTTTAACACCGCGGTTGCAATAGTTAAACCCTCGAAACGGCCTGTTTTTCGGGGGATCACGCGTTTCCCGAGTGATTCGTGCCCTCGTTCCACCGGCTGTGCGGTCGTGCACGCCGCGCGTGGCCCCCGACCAGGCTCGTGCGTTCGGGAACACCAGGAGCCCGGAAGGGGCTGTGGTAGCATTTCGGCGCTTTGGCGGGCTCATTCGTTCGGTGTTTCGGGGTCGCGGTCGTCACGTTTGTGCTGACGGCCGGTCCGGCGTTCGCCCAGAGCCCCTCGCCCACCGGAACGCCGAGCTTGCTGCCCAACCCGGCACCGTCGAAGTCGTGGACGTTCTACATGGCCATCGCAACCATCGCGATCGCGTCGCTCACACTGATCCTCACCATCGTGGGCTATCTGGTGCAGGCTCCCGGATTCCGCCGAACCGAGCGCCCGGCCGGACCGCCGCAGGCCTCTTCCTGAGCGAGCCTCCACGAGCTCCTCCCCCACGCGGTAGCGTGTGACCCGGTATGCCGCCCGCAGAGGTCGCCGACTGGGGACTTGCTTCCCGCGTTGCGCGCGCGGTCGCAGGCACCGGCCCTGAGGTATCCGCCGCCGATCGAGCCAAGGTTCGCGGCGACTTCGGGGAGTTCGTTCGCGTCGCCGACGGATTGGTCACGGAATTCACCGGCTTACGTCCCGGAGAGCCGGCCGGCGCGCCCGTCGTGGTCGACCGGGCCGGCTGGATCAACGCCAACGTCGAGGGCTTCCGCGCGATGCTGCACCCGCTCGCGGAGCGCTTCGGCGGGATGAAGGCCGGCGGGCGGCTCGGCCGGAGCGCGATCGGCTTCCAGGTGGGGCTGCTGCTCGGTTATCTCTCCCAGAAGGTTCTCGGTCAGTACGACCTGCTGCTCGCGACCGGAGGCGCAGGCAAGGTGTACTTCGTCGGCCCGAACATCGTGGCTGCAGAGCGTCGCTGGCGGTTCCACCCCGAGGATTTCCGTCTCTGGATCGCGCTCCACGAAGTAACGCACCGCACCCAGTTCGTGGCCGTCCCATGGCTCCGCGACCACGTCGCCGGGCTCATCGAGAGATACCTCTCGACGGCGGAGCTCGATGCCAAACGCGTCCGCGAAGCGATCGAAAACGTCCGCTCGCTCATCGCGAAGGGCCCGCAAGCGTGGAAGAGCGCGAATCTCCTGACCCTTTTCTTGTCGCCGGCCCAGCGGGAGGTCGTTGCATCCATGCAGTCGCTCATGACCGTCGTCGAGGGACACGGCAACTTCGTCATGGATCGCGTCGGCGCGGAACACATCGCGACGTTCGCCGAGATGAAAGAGGCGCTGACGGCGAAACGTCAGAACACGAACATGGCGGAGCGTACGCTGCAGCGGGCGATGGGCCTCGACATGAAGTACGCCCAGTACTCACAGGGCGAGACGTTCGTGTCGGCCGTGGAGGCCTCCGCGGGGATGCGCGGAGTGAACCTGGTTTGGGAGCGAGCCGAGAACCTGCCGACGCTCGATGAGCTGACCGATGTACAGGCTTGGCTCGCGCGCGTCCTCCGCGAGCAACCGCCCTCCCAGAGCTGAGCTCGTGAACGAGCCGCGTGCGGTCCGCGAGATCGTCGCCCGCGTCCGTTCGACGATCGCTCAGCGCGGGATGCTCAAAGGGGGAGAGACGGTCGTTGTGGCCGTCAGCGGAGGTCCCGACTCCCTCTGTCTGCTCCACGCGCTCGCCCGCCTTCGGCCGGCGCTCGATCTGGAGCTGCACGTCGCCCATTTCGACCACCGCCTGCGCGAGGCGTCCGCCGCCGACGCAACGTTCGTCGGGCGAGCCGCCGCGCGGCTCGGCCTTCCGGCGACGGTTCGCGCCGCCGACGCGAGCTTCGTCCCGAAGGGTCGCTCGCCCGAGGAAGCCGCTCGCGACCGCCGCTATGCCTTCCTGGAAGAGGTGGCCGACTCGCTGGGGGAGGCCACGATCGCGACGGGGCACACGCTCGACGACCAGGCCGAGACCGTCCTGATGCGCGTGCTGGCCGGCACGGGGACACACGGGCTCGGCGGTATCCCACCGGTGCGCGGCCGTGTGATCAGGCCCCTGATCGCCTTGCGACGCGACGACACCGAACGTTTCTGTCGCGCGCTGCGGCTGAGACCCCGGCGCGACCCGACCAACACCGACACCGCGTTCACCCGGAACGCCGTCCGCGCCGAGCTGCTGCCGTTCCTCATCGAACGGTTCAACGTGCGGACGCCCGAGGCGCTCGCGCGGCTCGCCGATCTGGCCCGGGACGAAGACGCGCTCCTCGACGAGCTGGCGGCCGAGGCGCTCGAGCCCGAGATCGTCCCGGGCGGCGGGCTGCGCTTCCCCGTCGACCGGCTCCTCGCCCTCCCGGTCGCGCTGCAGCGTCGAGTCGTGCGGCGCGCGGTCTCGCTCGATGCCGAGCACACCGACCGCGTCCTGCGGCTTTGCCGGGAAGGGTCGACCGGTGACCAGGTCCGACTGCCGTCACCCTTGAATGCGACCCTTTCCTATGGTTCCCTGCTCGTCGGGCGCGCGACGCCCGATCCGGAACCCTCCGGGCCGGTCACGGTCGCGCTCCCCGGCGTCACCGACCTTCCCCCCTGGTCGATGCGCATGCGAACGTGGATCGAGACTCAGCCGCCGCGGGCGTGGCCCGACGGCCGGCGGGTCTGCGTCCTCGACGCGGCGCGGACCCGCCCGCCGATCGTCGCGCGCTCTCCGCGACGCGGCGACCGGTTCCGTCCGCTCGGCATGCGCGGAGACAAAAGGCTCGGGGACTTCTTCACCGACGCGAAGGTGCCGCGCTCCGAGCGTGATCGGGTCCCCCTGATCACCTCCGGCGCCGACATCGTGTGGGTGGTGGGACACCGGCCGGACGACCGGTTCAAGGTCACCGCCGGAACGCGACGGTTCCTGTGGCTCGAGGTCGAGCAGGAGGGGGAGAAGTGACGGAGCTCAACGCGGACATCGATCGGATCCTCGTAACGGACGACGAGATCCAGTCGAAGGTGGGCGAGCTCGGCAAGCAGATATCCGAGGACTACCGCGGTCGCGACCTGCTCCTCGTCGGCGTCCTGAAGGGCGCCTTCATGCTGATGAGCGATCTCGCCCGGCACATCACGATCCCGCTCGAGCTGGATTTCATGGCCGTCTCGTCCTACGGGTCGGCGACCAAGACGAGCGGTGTCGTGCGCATCATGAAGGACCTCGACCTCGACATCTCGGGACGTGACGTGCTGATCGTCGAGGACATCATCGACTCAGGCCTTACGCTGTCGTATCTCATGAAGAACCTCAAAGGCCGCCGTCCCGCGACGCTCGAAGTGTGCGCGCTCCTGTCGAAACCCGAGGTCCAGAAGGTGGAGCTCGACGTCCGGTATCACGGTTTCGCCCTGCCGCCGGTGTTCGTGGTCGGCTACGGCCTCGACTACGGCGAGCGTTACCGGAATCTGAGCTACGTGGGTACACTCAAGCCCCACCTTTACGAAGACTGAAGACTAAGGGGCTGAGCAGGGCAGATGGCAAGGATGTTCCGAGCGACCCTCGAGATGACCATGCACAACAAGAGCCCGTACGCGCGGGTCCCGATCGCCGCCGAAGTCGTGAGTGACCTGGGCCTCAGGCCGGGGGACACGCTTCGTGCATCGATGAGAGGCCAGGAGTTCACCGGCAAGGTGCATGGTTCGCTCCGCACGCCCGGATTGCTTGTTCCGATGGACGTCGTGCAGTCGCTCGGCTTGCGCGAGGGGCAGGGCGTCCGGATCACCGTTCTCGGCCGGGCCGGCTGAGGGCGAGCGCTCAGGCCACCCTCAGCTTCGCCCGATAGAGACTGCGAGGAATGTCGTGCGTCTGCGGAGCGTTTAACCTGCTCAGGGAGCCGGAGCGTCGACGGGGGCCGGACCGCGGTGCTAGCCTGACCCTTCCGCGGCTCATGCGACCTTCGCCGGTGTTCGAACTACGTTAGAGTTCCCCACAAGGGAGAAAGCAAGGATCCATGCCACCGCTTCGCACAGGGAAGGCTCCGCAGCAGCCTCAGACGCCGATGGGGCGTCTTTTCCGTGGCCCCGCCGTCTACCTGATCCTCGTACTCATCGTCCTCTGGGCGATCCTGTCGTACTTCGGCGGCACACAAGACAAGCCGCTGACGCTGGATCAGTTCACCGACGCGGTTCGCGACGGCCGCATCAAAACCGCGACGATCCTCGACCGGGACAAACGTGTAGAGGGCGAGTTCACCGACGACAAGCCCTACAGCGTGACGTACCCGACCGACTACGCCGACGACATCACGAACCTGCTCCAGGAGCGTGACGACATCGAGCTCAAGGTCGACACGCAGAGCACGTCGCCGATCCTGTCGATCATCTTCCAGCTCTTACCGTTCTTGCTGATCATCTTGCTGTTCTTCTTCTTCATGAACCAGATGCAGGGCGGCGGCAACCGCGTCATGTCGTTCGGCAAGGCGAAAGCGCGTCTGGTCACCAAGGACATGCCCAAGGTCACCTTCAAGGATGTCGCCGGCGTCGATGAGGCCGTCGAGGAGCTCGTCGAGGTCAAGGACTTCCTCGAGAACCCCGCCAAGTTCCAGGCGGTTGGCGCGAAGATCCCGAAGGGCGTCCTGCTGTACGGGCCGCCGGGCTCGGGCAAGACGCTGCTCGCAAGGGCCGTGGCCGGCGAGGCGGGGGTTCCGTTCTTCTCGATCTCCGGCTCGGACTTCGTCGAGATGTTCGTCGGCGTCGGTGCAGCCCGCGTCCGCGACCTGTTCGAGCAGGCGAAGCAGAACGCGCCCTCCATCGTGTTCGTGGACGAGATCGACGCCGTCGGCCGCCAGCGCGGCGCCGGTCTCGGCGGCGGCCACGACGAGCGCGAACAGACGCTGAACCAGCTGCTCGTCGAGATGGACGGCTTCGACGCGAAGACCGGCGTCATCATGATCGCGGCGACCAACCGGCCCGACATCCTGGACCCGGCGCTCCTCCGCCCGGGACGCTTCGACCGGCAGATCGTGGTCGACCGGCCGGACCTGAAGGGCCGCCTCGCGATCCTCGAGGTCCACGCCCGCGGTAAGCCGATCATCGCCGGCGCCGAGCTCGAGGTGCTTGCTCGCCGCACGCCCGGATTCACCGGCGCCGACCTCGCGAACGTCATGAACGAGGCGGCGCTGCTGACCGCGCGCGGCGGCAAGAAAGAGATCGGGATGCACGAGCTGGAGGAGTCGATCGACCGTGTCGTCGCCGGGCCGGAGCGCAAGTCGCGTGTCATCTCCGACAAGGAGAAGCGCGTCATCGCATACCACGAGGCCGGACACGCCCTGGTCGGCCACGCGCTGCCGAACGCGGACCCGGTCCACAAGATCTCGATCATCCCCCGCGGTCGCGCGCTCGGGTACACGCTCTCGCTGCCGACGGAGGACAAGTTCCTCGTCACGCGCAGCGAGATGATCGACGACCTCGCCATGTTCCTCGGCGGACGCGTCGCTGAGGAGATGGTGTTCGACGACCCGACCACGGGCGCGCAGGACGATATCGACCGGGCCACCAAGATGGCGCGGCAGATGGTCACCGAGTACGGGATGAGCGACAAGCTCGGCCCGCTCACGCTCGGCCAGAAGGAAGGGCAGGTCTTCCTCGGTCGCGACTTCTCGTCGCACGCCGACTACTCGGACACGATCGCGTTCGAGATCGACAAGGAGATCCGCCGCCTGATCGACGAAGCACACGCCGAAGCGCTCGAGATCCTCACCCAGTACCGTCCCGCGCTCGATGACATCGTCGATGCGCTGCTCGAGAAGGAAACGATCGAGAAGGAAGAGCTGAAGCGCCTCCTCGCTCCGGTGACGAAGCGGCCGGCCCGGAGCCCGAACGGCAAGGCGGTCCGCGGCGGCGCGGCGGCACCCGCGCGTCGCAGCGTCAAGCGCAACGGCAAGTGACGACCTGGAACCCGCGGGTCGTCGTCGACGCTTCTGAGGCGCTCGCGGAAGAACCCGATCGAGCTTCGTCGAAGGTCGATCGCGCGCGCGTCGAGGCTGCGGTGCGCGAGCTTCTGATCGCGATCGGGGACGATCCGTCGCGCGAGGGGCTCGTCGAGACGCCGCGCCGCGTCGCCGAGGCCTACGCGGACCTTTTCGCCGGGATGTCGATCGATCCCGCGTCGGTCGTCGAGCCGCTCGCCGACGAGCGCGGCACCGGGCTGATCTTGGTGCGCGACATCGCGTTCACCTCGATCTGCGAGCACCACCTTCTGCCTTTCTCGGGAAGAGCTTCGGTCGGTTACGTGCCGGGCGCCGACGGGCGCATCACGGGCCTCTCGAAGCTGGCGCGCGTCGTCGAGGTTCTGGCACGCCGTCCTCAGGTGCAGGAACGGCTCGTTCGTCAGGTGGCCGACGCGCTCGAAGCAGCGCTGGCGCCGTCTGCCGTGGCGGTCGTGGTCGAAGCCGAGCATGGGTGCATGACGATGCGAGGCGTCCGGAAGCCGGGCTCGACGGTGCTCACCACAGAGTTCCGGGGCCTGTTCGCGAACGATCTCGCCGCCCGCGCCGAGGTTCTTTCGCTCGCACGCGCCGGCGCTTAGACATGCTTCTCTCGGAAGTGACTGTCATGACAGACATGACTGTCATGTCTGTCGCTCCGGGAGAAGGTGGGTTCGGCGCGGATCAGTAACCGGCGGCGCACCCGGCGACCGTGACGTCGGTCGCGAATGCGAGATGGTCCGACGGCCAGAGGTACGTTCCGTCGTCCTGCAGAGCCGGCGTGTCCGCGATCCGCTCACTGTCTTCGATGTCGAGGCCGCACGACCCGGCACGTGCGAACACGTAGTCGATCCGCGTCGTCGCTGTCGCTACGGGGGTCTCGGTCACGATGTCCTGATCCGACGAGCAGCCCGAGAGGTCCTGGCCCGGCGCGCACGCCGACCCGGGATGCACGAACGCGTATGAGTCCGTCCATCCGGCCGAGGTGATAAGGCCGACGCCCGGCGGCTGATCGGTCGTCTCCAGGTTGCAGTCACAGGCGATGAACCGGCGGGCCGGCTCGCCGTTCTGCACGGTCATCTGCTCCGAGAACGCGAGCACGGCCGCGGCGTGCGTGAACTTGGATACTTCGCTCAGCGGGGTCAGGTGGTGCGCGAAGTGGGTCGCGATGATGTCGGTGAGACCGCCCGGTGTGTCGATGCGTGCCCACAAGGCGATCCGATGATCGAAGATCGCGGTGAGGTTGCACGTCGGGATCTCAGCCGGAGGGCACAGCACGTACTCACCTGGGAAGCGCAGCGGTAGGCGTCGCGCTTCCGCCGCGACGATGGGGTACCGGGACAGAACGGCGGCGCCTTCCTTGAACGAACCGTACTTGTCCGACGCCATCGACGCGATCACGTCCGTGACCGGCCCGCCGCCGCCCTCGGCGATGTCGGGCTCCACCGGGAGATGCGGGTTCGAGAGGTGCCAGCACCAGTACCACGCCTGGCCGGTGATATCCGCGAGCCTGTCGGCGAGCCGCTCGGCGACGTTGCCGGGCGCGTGTCCAACGGGAGCCTCGGTCTCCGACACCTCTTGCATGCCGACCAAGTCGAGGCCCTCGGCGGCGATCTCTTGCGCCTGAAGCTCGAGCCGCCCTTCGAACGTCGAGTGCGTCGGATAAGACGGGGTTTCCTCGAGCCCGTGAAGGACGTTGAAGGTCGCCACCCGCAAGGTCGCGACCGGGGGCGCTTCGGCCCCCGCGGCCGTCCCGCACTTCGGTCCGGCGAGCGAGATGAGAGCGCCGCCCCGCATCGGGGCCATCGAAAGGACAAGCGAGGCGGCGGCGGCAACCCAGAGCATCCTCGAGCGCATGAACCAGCGTTCGCCGCGCCGGATGCTCAGTCCTGCCTGAGGGGTCGGTGTTAGGCTCGGACTTGTGAAGCTGGACGCCCGTGTCCTGGCCGCCTCGACGGTCCGGGACATCGCGGGGGCGTTGCCCGGACTCGGAGGACACGACGTCGGCGTCCTCGCCGGCTCTCATCCCAGCCGCGTCCTGATCGTCGACGGTCTTGCCGAGCAAGAGGCCGCCCGCGCGAGCGCGGTCATCACCGGCGCCGGCGGGAGCGTGGTTCTTAAAGACGGACGGCTTGTCTGGAGCGCCGACCCGCGCGTGCAAGCCGCGATCCTGGACCGCCTGCGACAAGAGCCCGCGCTGGTTGCCTTCAGCGGCGCGGTATCACACGCGCTCGCCCGCTGGAGCGAGCCGGCACACGACCTCGCGTTGCCCGATGGACGCGTCCTGCCGCTGAGCCAGCGCGTGCACCTCATGGGGATCGTGAACGTGACCCCGGATTCGTTCTCCGACGGCGGCCGCTTCTACGAAGCCGGGGACGCGATCGATCATGGGCTCCGGCTCGCCGACGAGGGCGCCGACATCCTCGACGTCGGCGGCGAGTCCACGCGGCCCGGCGCCGATCCCGTCTCCGCCGACGATGAATCCGGCCGCGTCGTCCCGGTCGTCGACGCGCTCGCGGCCAAGACCGGCCTCCCCGTGAGTGTCGACACGTCCAAGGCCGTCGTCGCGCAGGCGGCGCTCGATGCCGGCGCGCAGATGGTGAACGACGTAGCAGCCGGGCGATTCGACGCTGCGCTGCTGCCGCTCGTCGCCGAGCGCGAGGCTCCGATCGTTCTGATGCACATGCTCGGCGAGCCTCGCACGATGCAGAAGGATCCGCGGTACGCCGACGTGGTAGGCGAGATCGCGGCGTTCCTGGAGGAACGGGCCGCGGCGGCGATCGACGCCGGTGTCGGACGGGAGCGCATCGTCGTGGACCCCGGCTTCGGCTTCGGGAAGACGCGCGAGCACAACCTGGTCTTGCTGCAGCGCCTGCGCGAGCTTCGCTGTCTCGGTTTCCCGGTTCTCGCCGGAACGTCCCGCAAGTCGTTCATCGGGGCGACGCTCGGGGATCTCCCGGTGGGGGAGCGGCTCGAGGGTACGGCGGCGACGGTCGCGCTGGCGGTGATGGGCGGGGCGAGCCTCGTTCGGGTCCACGACGTGCGCGAGATGGCCCGTGTGGTGAGAATGGTGGAAGCGGTCCTGGCCGCGAGGGAGGCCCCGGTCTAGGGGGGTGAGGAGAGCGATGGACGAGCAGGGCACCGACCTCGTCGAGATCCGAGGATTGAAGCTGCGGGGCCGTCACGGCGTTACCGACGAAGAGCGGCAGGCCGAGCAGCCGATCATCGTCAGCCTCGCCGCACGGCTCGATTCACGACCCGCGGCGATGCTCGACGATCTCGCGTCGACGCTCGACTACGAAGAGGCCGTGCGCTTAATCTCCAAGATCGTGACAGGTGAGTCCTACGCGCTCCTTGAGACGCTCGCCGATCGCATCGCCCGTTCCATCCTCGGGAACACTCGGGTGCTCGACGTTTGGGTTCGCGTCGCGAAGCCGCAAGCTCCGCTCCCCGAGGAGGTCGATGAGGTTGCCGTTGAGGTCAGCAGGTCCCGGGACGACCTCGGGCCCCCGGATCTGCGACGATAAGACGATGCGCGCGTTCATCGGACTCGGCTCGAACCTCGGGGATCGCGCAGATCATCTGCGCACCGCCGTCAAAGCGCTCGCGGCGACGCCGGGTATCGACGTCGTTCAGCTCTCAGGCATCTACGAGACGGAGCCGGTGGGCGGCCCGCCGGCCCAGGATGACTACCTCAACGCCGTCGTCGAGATCAACACTTTGCTCGGCCATCGCGCGCTCTTCGAGGCGTGTATGACCATCGAGCACGCGCTCGGTCGCGAACGGTCTACGGAGGAGCGGTGGGGTCCCAGAGCGATCGATCTCGATCTGCTCGCGATGGGCGACATCGTCGTCAGCGACCCCGATCTCGAGATCCCGCACCCCCGATTGGCTGAACGTGCATTCGTTCTCGTTCCCTGGTCCGAGATCGCTCCGTACATCACCGTGCCGGGCCTCGGGAAGGTCCACGAGCTGGAGGAACGCCTGCTGGTGACCCATACGGTGCGGCCCGCAGGCTCCCTGGCCTGATACGGCACGCCCTCGAATCGCTCGAAAGCACCCTTTTCAGCCAGATGTGCAGGAGTTTATACTGCTAATGGAGGATTACCCGCTTTGCACCGTGGGGTAGAAGGATTTTGGCCGTGGTCCAGATCGAGGGGGGGGAAAGACATGCGCAAGAAGCTGCTTCTGCTGCTTCTCGTCCTGGTGACCTTCACATTCGTCATTGGGACTGTCGCGTCGGCGCCCGCGCAGGATGTCCCGCGCGAGTGTTCCGACGGGATCGACAACGACGGCGACGGCCGGACCGATCATCCCGATGATCCGGACTGCGATAACGACGACGACGATTCCGAGCGCGAAGCCCAGTGCGACGACGGGATCGACAACGACGGCGATGGGGACACCGACTTCCCCGACGACGAGAACTGTAAGGACGACGACGACAACTCCGAGGCGCCGGCGTGCCGTGACGGTGAGGACAACGACGGCGACGACCGCCGTGACTTCCCGGAGGACCCGGGCTGCGAAGACGACGACGATGACGACGAGCGTGAGCCGCAGTGCGACGACGGGATCGACAACGACGGCGATGGGGACACCGACTTCCCCGCCGACGAGAACTGCAAGGACGACGACGACAACTCCGAGGCGCCGGCGTGCCGTGACGGTGAGGACAACGACGGCGACGACCGCCGTGACTTCCCGGAGGACCCGGGCTGCGAAGACGACGACGATGACGACGAGCGTGAGCCGCAGTGCGACGACGGGATCGACAACGACGGCGACGGTCTGACCGACTTCCCCAACGACCCGGATTGCACGGACGACGACGATAACAGCGAGGCTCCGCACAACCGCAACCCGGAGTGCTCGGACGGGATCGACAACGACGGCGACGGGCAGACCGATTTCCCGAACGATCCGGACTGCGATGACGCCGATGACGACTCCGAAGCTGGTGTCGTCGAGCCGGAGTGTTCGGATGGTATCGACAACGACGGCGACGGGCAGACCGATTTCCCGAACGATCCGGACTGCGACGACGCGAATGACGACACCGAGTTGGGCGGCGGCGATCCGGAGTGTTCGGATGGTGTCGACAATGACGGTGACGGGTTCACCGACTTCCCGGACGACCCGGACTGCGACGACGCGAACGACGACACCGAAGCTGGGCCCGTCACGTGCGGTGATCCGGATGGTGACGGCGTCGATCACTCGGCGTTCGCTCCGGATGCGAACGAGATCGGCCCGCTGTCTGCGCCGATCCACGACCTCGACCAGGCGCTGCCGTCTCCGGTTGGAGGCGACCAGGGGGTAGTCACCGAGGTGAACTGCGCGGTGGTTGCCGGGATCCTCGGTCTGTAGCGGGCAAACAACGAAGTCGATGGAGGGTCCCGAAAGGGGCCCTCCATCCTTTCGTCTCGACCCGTAAGCCCTTCCGGCTTTGGCCAAATCCGGCATAAGAGCGCCGGGCATGCCCCGAGTACGTCGGATGCATGATTTACCGAGTTGTCGGCTTTGGTATGGAGTGTCTACGACGAGCCGTAGGGGAGGGAACCATGCGCAAGTTCTTCATGGTGCTTCTGGTCCTGCTGACCGCCACCTTCGTGGTTGGTGTTGCCGTCATCGCGCCGGCCCAGGAAATGCCCCAGTGTTCCGACGGCATCGATAACGACGACGACAAGGCCGTCGATTTCCCCGACGATCGAGATTGCACGAGTGCAGACGACAACACCGAGTCGGGAACGAACGAACCGCAATGCTCGGACGGGATCGACAACGATGAGGACGGCGACACCGACTTCCCCGACGACGAGAACTGCTCCGACGACGACGACAACAACGAGCATCTCGCCCCCTGTGAGGACGGGCTCGACAACGACAATGACCGGATGATCGACCTCGACGATCCCGGATGCTCAAACAAGGACGACAACAACGAGGGCACCGACAACGAGTGCCAGGACGAGCTCGACAACGATCGCGACGGGTTGATCGACTTCCCGGCCGATCCGGGGTGCTCGAGCCCAGACGACCCCGACGAGAGCGATCGCGGGAATCACATCCCGGAGTGTTCGGACGAGATCGATAACGACGGGGATGGATTGATCGACTTCCCTGATGATCCCCAATGCACCGACGAGGACGACAACAGCGAGGCCCCGCACAATCGGACGAAGGAGTGCTCCGACGAGGTCAACAACGATCCCGAGGAGGACGAGCTCATCGACGAGGCGGACCCCGGCTGCCACTCTGACCTCGACGCCGCCAACCCCGACTCCTACGATCCGAACGACAACGATGAGTCGGACAACGTCATCGTCGATGGCTGGCAGTGCTCAGACGGAGACGACAACGATGGGGATACATTCGTCGATGACGCCGATCCCGGCTGTCACACAGACGAAGACGCCACGAACCCCGATTCCTATGATCCGACGGACAATGACGAGACCAATGTCGAGCCGCCGAAGACCTGCGGTGATCCAGATGGCGACGGCGTCGATCACTCGGCGTTCGCTCCTGATGCGGACGAGATCGGCCCGCTGTCTGCGCCGATCCACGACCTCGATCAGGCGCTGCCGTCTCCCGTCGGAGGCGACCAGGGGGTAGTCACCGAGGTGAACTGCGCGGTGGTTGCCGGGATCCTCGGCCTGTAGCCGCACAAGGATCCGAAGCTCAGTGGAGGGCCCCGAAAGGGGCCCTCCATCATGCGTCTCCGGATCCCATTGACTCTTCCTTTCGCCGGGTGGACTCTGGCATGGTGAGCAAGTTGCTCAAACGACGGGCGACAAGAGTGGTGCTGTTTGTCGCGATGATGCTTTACCGTGTTGGTCTCCGCGCAGACGGCTTACGCGTGTAGTTACTCGCCGCTCCCGCCCGAAGGGGCCGTACAGCAACGTGATGGCGCGTTCGTTGGGAAACTCATCTCAAGCCGGCCGAATGGGGGCGGCGGATCGAAAATGTCACCTACACGTTCCTCGTGGAATGGGTCGTCAAGGGTTCGATTGGAAGGAGGGTCGAAGTTGTCAGTGGCCGCGGTGGCGGCGACTGCGGACTCGGAGATCAGCTTAGTGATCGGGTCGGACTTGTCGTCGAGAGAACGTCGTGCCCCTGCTGGCATTTGGGTACCAGCTCAGGGGTCACCTTCGCTCGACGAGGCGGAGGCCGGCCGGAGTTCAGGGGAAGTAACCTTGATAAACTCGTCGGGTAAGGCCGCACGAACGGTACCCATCTGGGACCGGAACGGAGGGCCACAGGTTGAACGAACCTTCGCGCCCCTCTTCGGGAGGGGCATATCCGTCTGAGCTCCCCGGCGCGCCCTTAGACGTCGCCATCGTCGGCGCCGGCCGGGTCGGTTGCTCGATCGGCCGCGCGCTCCTTGCCGCCGGACACCGTGTCGTCGCGGCGACGGTTGCTCACCCCGACTCGGCGAAGCGCGTGCTCGACGCTCTTGGACACGTGCCGCTCGTCGGCCCGGAGGACGCCGCGCTCTCCGCGAGCGTCGTCGTGTGCGCGGTCCCCGACGACGCGCTCGCCGATGCGGCCTCGCGCGTCGCGGCCGGGATGCAGCCCGGCGGCGTGGTCGTCCACACGAGCGGCATCTCCGGAGCGGACGTCCTGACGGCGTGCGGGCCCAACGTGGCCGCGATCCACCCGGCTCAGACGATCCCCGAGCCTACGACCGACCTCGCCGGCGTCTTTTTCGGCGTCACCGCACCCGAGCACATGAAGTCCTGGGCGGCGTGGTTCGTCGGCGAGCTCGGCGGAACGCCCGTGGACATCCCCGAGGGATCGCGCGTCCTCTACCACGCGGCGCTCGCGATGGCATCCAACTTCACGGTCGCGATCGCCGGCGATGCCGCCGATCTTCTCGGCGATCGCGCGATGCTCGCGCCGCTGATCGCACAGTCGGTCGAGAACGTGGCCAGACTCGGCGCCGACCAGGCGCTGACGGGTCCGATCGTGCGCGGCGATGCGGGGACGGTGCGTAAGCATCTCGCGGCGCTGACCGTGGGTGCACCAAAGCTGATCGAGTCGTACGTCGCAAACGCGCGGCGAACGCTCGACCGGGCAGTGAGCAGCGGCCGGCTCGACGCCGCGACAGCCCGCGCGGTGGCCGAGGCGCTCGAGGAAGCGCTCGTTCGATGACTCGTCCGAAGGTCGTGGAACGGATCGCCGAGCTCCGGAGCCTGCTCGACGAAGCCCGCGCGCGTAACCGGCGGATCGGATTCGTGCCCACGATGGGATTCCTCCACGAAGGCCACGCGAGCCTCATGCGCCGGGCGCGGGAGGAGAACGACATCGTGCTCGTCAGCATCTTCGTGAACCCATTGCAGTTCGGACCGAGCGAGGACTTCGACGCCTACCCGCGCGACCTGGAAAAGGATCTGGACCTCTGTGAAGCGGCGGACGTCGATCTGGTCTTCCATCCGCCGGTCGAGGAGATGTATCGCGAGCCGACGACCCTGACCGTGACGGTCGGCGCGATCGGCGACATCCTCGAAGGCAAGACCCGGCCCGGCCACTTCGACGGCGTCGCCACGGTCGTGACCAAGCTCTTCAACATCGCGGGCGCGTGCCGCGCCTACTTCGGCGAGAAGGACGCGCAGCAGCTCGTCGTGATCCGGCGGCTGGCCCGCCAGCTCGATTTCCCCGTCGAGGTGATCGGCTGCCCGACGGTGCGCGAGGCAGATGGGCTCGCCATGTCCAGCCGGAACACCTACCTGAACGGCGAAGATCGGGTGGCCGCGGCCGTTCTCAAGCGGGCCCTCGACGAGGGTGTTCGCCTGATCGGAGCGGGCCACGGCTCCGCGGACGCGATCTCCCAGGCCATGGCCCGCGTGATAGGCGAAGAACCGCTCGCCAAGCTCGACTACACGGCGTGCGTGGATCCGGACACCCTGGCCGAACCGGCAGAAGTGGGGGGTCCGGTCCTCCTGGCGGTCGCCGCTTGGGTGGGGAATGCTCGTTTGATAGATAATGTGACCGTAAGCCCGGCGCCCGACGCAGGCGCCCGGACGGGGACCCCGAAAGCCGGGGCCTCGATCAGGAAAGGGTGAACATGGACCGCACGATGCTCAAGTCGAAGATCCACCGTGCGACGGTGACCGACGCCAACATCGAGTACGTGGGCTCGATCACGCTCGACACGGATCTCATGAAGGCCGCCGATATCCTCCCGTACGAGAAGGTCCACGTCGTCGACGTCGACAACGGCGCGCGGCTCGAGACGTACGCGATCGAGGGGCCGGCCGGGTCGGGGGTCGTCGAGATGAACGGCGCCGCGGCGCGCCTGATCAACGCCGGCGACAAGATCATCGTGATGTCGTACGCGCAGCTGTCCGACGCGGAGGCGCGCAACCTGCATCCGACCGTCGTGATGGTGGACGAGCGCAACCGTCCCACGTCGATCTCCGACGAGATCCTCGCCGGCGAGGTCTTCCTGGCCGCCGAGTAGGGATCGCCTTGATCGACGACCCGATCCACGAAGCCGTTCACCTGGCGATCGCAGAGGACCTCGCCGAGGCTTCGGATCTCACCACCGAGGCGATCGTCCCTGAAAGGGTGCGAGGCTTCGCGCGGCTGGTTGCCGAACAGGACGCGGTCCTCGCCGGCTCCGAGCCCTGCACGCGGAGCTTCATCGAGCTGGACCACGACGCGACCGTTGGATGGAGCGCGAAGGACGGCGACCGCGTGCGACCCGGCGACGTCGTGGCTACGGTCGAGGGAATGTTACGCGGGATCCTCACCGCCGAGCGCGCCGCGTTGAACTTCGTGCAGAGGCTCTCAGGCGTCGCGACCCTTACCGACGCCTTCGTACAGCGCGCCGGCGGGGTGGAGATCCGCGACACGCGCAAGACCACTCCGGGCCTTCGGTTCCTCGAGAAAGCTGCCGTACGTGCCGGCGGGGGAGCGAACCACCGCATGGGACTCAGCGACGCTTACCTGATCAAGGACAACCACATCGCAGTGGCCGGATCGGTGACCGAGGCGATCGCGAGGGCGAGGGCCGCTCACCCTTCGCTCTGGATCGAGATCGAGTGCGACACGCTCGAGCAGGTGCATCAAGCGATCGAAGCCGGCGCGCACGAGCTTCTCCTCGACAACATGGACCTCGCCACCTTGACGGAGGCCGTGCGTCTCGCCGAGGGCCGCGCGAAAACTGAAGCCTCGGGAGGCGTCACGCTCTCCACGATCGGCGATATCGCGCGGACCGGCGTCGGTTCGATCTCGGTCGGAGCCCTGACCCACTCGGCCCCCGCCGTCGATTTCAGCCTGGAGGTAGACGGCGATGCTCCTCGGGGTTGACGTCGGGAACACCCAAACCACGATCGGCATGTTCGAGCGCGCCGAGCTCGAGCAGCACTGGCGCATCTCGTCCGATCCCGACCGCACCGCCGACGAGCTGGCGCTGATCATCCAGGGCTTGCTCAGCCAGGTCGGCCTTTCGTTCACGCGCCAGATCACCGGGGTCGTCATCTCGAGCGTGGTCCCGCGCATGACGCAGGCGATGCGGGAGATGGTCGAACGTTACTTCCGGTTCCCGGCGATCATCGTCGAGCCGGGGGTGAAGACCGGGATGCCGATCCTCACCGACAACCCGAAAGAGGTCGGCGCCGACCGCATCGTCAACGCCGTAGCCGCGTTCGAATCGTACGGCGGCCCGTGCATCGTCGTGGATTTCGGGACCGCCACGACGTTCGACGCGGTGAGCGTCAAAGGGGAGTACCTCGGCGGCTCGATCGCGCCCGGCGTCGAGATCTCGACCAACGCCCTCGTCAACGCCGGCGCACAGCTCCGCCGCGTCGAATACACGCCACCCCGCAGCGTCATCGGCAAGACCACCGTCGAGGCGATCCAGTCCGGCGTCCTCTACGGCTTCGCGGGACAGGTCGACGCGATCGTCGAGCGGATGGCGAAAGAGCTCGGCGGCAAGGTCGAGGTCGTCGCGACCGGCGGGCTCGCCCCGGTGATCATGCCGGAGACCGTGACGATCGATCATCATGAGCCCTGGCTGACGCTGCAGGGCCTGCGCATCATCTACGACCGCAACACAGAGTAACGGCGGGCCCGATAGGGCTCCTGGTGTAGCCTTCCCCGCGATGGCGGACCGGCTCGAAGACCTGGAGCAACAGCGCATCGCCAAGGTCGAAGCGCTGCGCGTGAGCGGCATCGACCCGTACCCCGTCCGCTTCGATCGCTCGCACACCGCGGCCGAGATCCACGCCGCGCACGACGGGATCGAGCCCGGCGCCGCGACCGGCGAACGGGTCGCCGTCGCCGGCCGCCTCATGCTCAACCGCCGTCAAGGGAAGCTCTCGTTCGGGGTGCTGCGCGACGCGTCCGGGGAGATCCAGCTGTTCGTCGAGCAGGCCCGGCTCGGAGACGCGTCCTACGAGCTGTTCCAGGATATGGACCTCGGCGATTGGGTCGGCGCGCACGGCGAGGTCGTGAAGACCAAGCGCGGGGAGGTCTCGGTCCGGATAGAAAGCTTCATGCTGCTCGCCAAGGCGATCCGTCCCCTCCCCGAGAAGTGGCACGGCCTCCGCGACGTCGAGCAGCGGTACCGGCAGCGCTATCTCGATCTCCTCATGAACCCGGCGTCGCGCCGGATCGTCGAGATCCGCTCGCGAGCCGTCGACGAGATGCGATCCTTCCTTCGCGCGCGCGGCTTCATGGAGGTCGAGACGCCGATGCTTCAGCCGACACCCGGGGGCGCGCTCGCGAAGCCGTTCGTCACGCACATGAACGCGCTCGACCTCGACCTGTATCTGCGCATCGCGCCGGAGCTGTACCTCAAGCGGCTGATCGTCGGCGGCCTGGAGCGCGTCTTCGAGATCAACCGCAACTTCCGCAACGAGGGCACGAGCGTGAAGTACAACCCCGAGTTCACGATGCTCGAGGCGTATCAAGCCTTCGCCGACTACGACGACATGATGCCGTTGCTCGAGGAGATGATCGGTCACGTCGCGCAGACGGTGCTGGGCACGACCGACCACACCTACCAGGGGAGGCCGATGCCGCTCGCCGCGCCGTTCCCGCGTCGACGGCTCATCGAGCTCGCTTCCGAAGCGATCGGCGAGAAGCTGGACCTCGACATGTCCCCGGCCGACGTGGGCAAGATCGCCGATGCGCACGGCGTGCCGGTCGATCCCGGGTGGGGAACCGGGAAGGTCGTCGTCGAGATCTACGAGAAGCATGTCGAGCCCAACCTGTTCGAGCCGACGTTCGTGCTCGACTTCCCGCGCGAGACCTCGCCGCTGGCCCGGCCGCATCGGGACGATCCGCGCTTCACCGAGCACTTCGACCTGGTGATCGCCGGGATGGAGGTCGGGCCCGCGTACAGCGAGCTGACCGATCCGGTGGACCAAAGAGCTCGCTTCGAGGCTCAGGCGCGAGCCCACGCGGCCGGCGACGAGGAAGCGATGGTCGTGGATGAGGATTTCCTGAGAGCCCTCGAATACGGGATGCCGCCCACCGGCGGGCTCGGGTTCGGCGTCGATCGGTTCACGATGATCCTGGCCGATGTCCCAAGCATCAGGGAGGTAATCCTTTTCCCGCTCCTGCGGCCGGAGTCATAACGCGTCCGGCTCGTACCGCTGTCCTGGGCCTGTAGTCCTGGGAATGTCCGGATCGGACTTTTCGTTGATCGGGATTCCAGGCCGGAAGCGGTCCGGGAACGTCCAGGACGGCTCGTGAGTCGTACTAGTAGATGCATGGAAGTGTTGGGCCGGAGGGAATAGGACTTGAAACCGTTCCAGAACCTCCGCTCCCGGACGATATAATCCTCACAAGGTCGTCGCGCTGAAAGGATAGAAGCAGTGTTCGAGCGCTTTACCGACCGGGCACGTCGCGTCGTCGTTCTCGCGCAAGAAGAAGCGCGGATGCTCAACCACAACTACATCGGAACCGAGCACATCCTGCTCGGGCTGATCCACGAAGGCGAAGGCGTCGCCGCCAAGGCGCTGGAATCACTTGGCATCTCCCTCGAGGCGGTCCGGAGTCAGGTCGAAGAGATCATCGGTCAGGGACAGACGCCTCCCACCGGTCACATCCCGTTCACGCCGAGGGCCAAGAAGGTTCTCGAGCTGTCGCTCCGCGAAGCGCTGCAGCTCGGTCACAACTACATCGGCACCGAGCACATCCTCCTCGGCCTGATCCGCGAGGGCGAGGGCGTCGCCGCGCAGGTGCTCGTGAAGCTCGGCGCAGACTTGAACAAGGTCCGGCAGCAGGTCATCCAGCTGCTGTCGGGCTACGCAGGCGGCAAGGGAGAGCCCGGGCAGGCCGGCGGCGAGCAAGCGCCGACCGGTTCGCTCGTGCTCGACCAGTTCGGCCGCAACCTCACGCAGCTCGCGCGCGAGACCAAGCTCGACCCGGTCATCGGCCGCGACAAGGAGATCGAGCGCGTGATGCAGGTGCTGTCGCGCCGAACCAAGAACAACCCCGTCCTCATCGGCGAGCCCGGCGTCGGCAAGACCGCGATCGTCGAAGGCCTCGCGCAGAAGATCGTCAAGGGCGAGGTTCCCGAGACGCTCAAGGGCAAGCAGATCTACACGCTCGACCTCGGCGCGTTGGTCGCGGGTTCCCGTTACCGCGGCGACTTCGAGGAGCGCCTCAAGAAGGTCCTGAAGGAGATCCGCACCCGCGGCGACATCGTGCTGTTCATCGACGAGCTCCACACGCTCGTCGGCGCCGGCGCGGCCGAGGGCGCGATCGACGCGGCGAGCATCCTCAAGCCGATGCTCGCGCGCGGCGAGCTCCAGACGATCGGCGCGACGACCCTCGAGGAGTACCGCAAGCACCTCGAGAAGGACGCCGCGCTCGAGCGCCGCTTCCAGCCGATCCAGGTCGCCGAGCCGTCGGTCGCGCACACGATCGAGATCCTCAAGGGGCTCCGCGACCGCTACGAGTCGCACCACCGCGTCACGATCACCGACGATGCCGTCGTCGCGGCGGCCAACCTGGCCGACCGCTACATCAGCGACCGGTTCCTGCCCGACAAGGCGATCGACCTCATCGACGAGGCCGGCAGTCGCATGCGGATCCGCCGCATGACGGCCCCGCCGGACCTCCGCGAGTTCGACGAGCGGATCGCGAACGTCCGCCGGGACAAGGAGTCGGCGATCGACGCCCAGGACTTCGAGAAGGCCGCGCGGCTGCGCGACTCCGAGAAGACCCTGCTCGGCGAGAAGGCGACGCGCGAGAAGGAGTGGAAGGCCGGCGAGCTCGACGTGCTGGCGGAGGTGACCGAGGAAGAGATCGCGGAGGTCCTCGCGATCTGGACAGGCATCCCCGTCTACAAGCTCACCGAGGAAGAGACGGCCAAGCTCATCCGCATGGAGGATGAGCTCCACCGGCGCATCGTGAATCAGACCGAATCGGTGAAGGCGGTGTCGCAGGCGATCCGTCGCACGCGCGCCGGCCTCAAGGACCCGAAGCGTCCGTCCGGCTCGTTCATCTTCCTCGGCCCCTCGGGCGTGGGGAAGACCGAGCTCGCCAAGACGCTCGCCGAGTTCCTGTTCGGCGACGAGGCCTCGCTGATCCAGCTCGACATGAGCGAGTACATGGAGAAGCACACCGTGTCTCGTCTGATCGGCTCTCCGCCGGGCTACGTCGGCTACGAGGAGGGCGGCCAGCTCACCGAGGCCGTGCGTCGCAAGCCGTTCTCGGTCGTGCTCTTCGATGAGATCGAGAAGGCGCACCCGGACGTGTTCAACACGTTGCTCCAGATCCTGGAGGACGGGCGTCTGACCGACGCTCAGGGTCGCGCGGTGGACTTCAAGAACACCGTGATCATCATGACGTCGAACCTCGGGACGCGTGACCTCGAGAAGTCGCGGGGCGTCGGGTTCTCGATGACACCGGACGACGGCATGGACTACGACAAGATGCGCGACCGGGTGATGGAAGAGCTTAAGCGCAACTTCCGTCCGGAGTTCCTCAACCGCATCGACGAGATCATCGTCTTCCACGCGCTCACGCGCGAGCACGTCAAGGAGATCGTGGATCTCATGATGAAGCGCGTGACCGAGCAGCTGAAGGCGAAGGACATCGAGATCGTCCTGACCGATCAAGCGAAGGACCTGATCGCCGAGAAGGGCTACGACCCGACCCTGGGCGCGAGGCCGCTCCGTCGCACGATCCAGCGGCTGATCGAGGACCCGCTGTCCGAGAAGCTGCTCTGGAAGGAGTTCGGCGCGGCGACGACGATCGTCGTCGACGTGCTCGGCGACGAGCTGGTCTTCCAGACGGCGCCGAAGTCGCCGGACGCTCCGCCGGTCGAGCTCGCAGGACAGCAGGAAAGCTAAGCTCTAGCGCAACGCTCTCTTCAACGATCGTCCTCCCGGCACGATCCGAGATCAGTGTCCAGGGCGGAAATCG